>JAVHPV010000263.1:0-6041 GCA_036170775.1 Gallionella sp.
TGGCGAAGAAACGTTCTTCTTCTTGCTTCAATACGTCCATCACGCGATTTTGTGCTGCGGCTAAATCAGGGTAAGCCGCCCCCATCTGCTCGACCAAATCAGGCACGAGTTTGTAGAAGAACGCGCCACGCGCGCCCAGCTTGTAGCCATGGCGAATGGCGCGGCGGATGATGCGACGCAACACATAACCGCGCCCCTCGTTGCCTGGAATCACCCCATCACTAATCAAGAACGAGCATGCCCGAATATGGTCTGCCAAGACTTTGAGCGAAGGCGAATTCAAATCGGCGCACTGCGTTTCACGTGCCGCGGCTTTGATAATTGCTTGGAATAAATCAATTTCGTAGTTGGCGTGGACGTGCTGCAACACCGCCGAGATACGTTCCAAGCCCATACCGGTATCCACAGATGGCTTGGGTAGTGGGTGCATCACGCCCGCTTCGTCGCGGTTGTACTGCATGAACACGTTGTTCCAAATTTCGATGAAACGGTCGCCGTCTTCCTCTGGCGTACCAGGCAGTCCTCCCGAAATATCTGCCCCGTGGTCGTAGAATATCTCGCTGCATGGGCCGCACGGGCCAGTGTCGCCCATCATCCAGAAGTTATCTGAAGCGTAGCGCGCACCTTTGTTGTCGCCGATTCGAATCACGCGATCCGCAGTCAGCCCGATCTCTTTCGTCCAGATGTCATACGCCTCGTCGTCTTCGGCATACACAGTGACGTAGAGCTTGTCCTTGGGCAGTTTGAAGACTTCAGTCAGTAACTCCCACGCGTACTTAATGGCATCTCGCTTGAAGTAATCACCGAAGCTGAAGTTGCCCAGCATCTCGAAGAAGGTGTGGTGGCGCGCGGTGTAGCCAACATTTTCCAAGTCATTATGCTTACCGCCCGCACGCACACATTTTTGCGAGGAAGTGGCGCGCGTGTAAGGCCGCTTGTCGAAACCGAGAAATACATCTTTGAACTGGTTCATCCCAGCATTGGTGAAGAGCAGCGTGGGATCTTGATGCGGAACAAGTGAACTAGAGGCAACAATAGTGTGGCCTTTAGATGCAAAAAATTCGAGAAACTGCTGGCGGATTTCACTGCTTTTCATGTTGTTGCCCATCATAAATAAGGTTTTATTTCAGCGGAAAACATCCGCCACACAAGGCGCGCATCATATCATCCACCCCCTCGCTACGCACCTGTACTGTGCTCGTTGTAGCGCATCTATCAGGCAGTGCGTCCCGTCAATTTGTTACCATGCCAGCATGACTCCTTCCCCACCTGCATTACACAAAGTTCTAGTCTATGAACTCTGGCTGAGCATCGTCATGGTGATTGCGCCCCATGCGCAACATTTACCGTTATGGGTAAACGCTATGTGCTGTGCCTTGCTCGCTTGGCGAGGTTATCTCAGCTACAGCGGCAACCCCCTACCTGCGCGTGGCTTGCTCGTGCTCATCACGCTCGCCAGCATCGCGGGCATCGTGCTTGATTTCCACCGTTTATTTGGCCGCGAAGTGGGGGTAACGTTGTTAATGCTATTAGCTTCGCTGAAACTGTTGGAACTACGCACCACACGCGATGCAATAGCTTTAATCTACTTAGCCTGCTTCATCATCATCACCAATTTTTTCTATTCACAGAGCATCCCCACTGCGGTGTATATGCTCGCCACGCTGCTAGTCATCAGCACCGCATGGGTACATCTGCAAGCACCAGACAGCACATTCAAACCTAGGTTACGCATCGCGTTGACTTTGTTGATGCAAGCGATTCCCTTGACCCTAATTTTGTTTGTCTTGTTTCCACGCGTATCAGGGCCACTATGGGGCTTGCCACAAGATGCTTACGCCAGCAGCGGTTTGGACGATAAGATGTCGCCTGGCAGTTTGAGTCATTTGAGTTTGTCCGATGACATCGCCTTTCGCGTGAGCTACAACGGCAAGCCACCCAGCCGTGATGCCATGTATTGGCGCGGCCCCGTATTGTGGAATTTTGATGGAAACACTTGGACGACAGGCAAAACCAGCACAGTCGCGCCGCCGCAGTTTGATACATTAAGCCCAACCATCAACTACAGCGTCACCCTAGAGCCGCACAACAAACCTTGGCTGTTCACGCTCGACGTACCCACCGCGATTTCCATTCCTGCCACGGTCAGCTACGATTTTCAGGTGGTACAAAAAGAACCCGTTAAAGCGCGCTTGCGCTATCAAGCCAGCTCATCACTGCACTACCACGCTAACGTCGAGGAAACCGAGCGCAATTTGCAACGTGCGCTGCAACTGCCCAATGGCCTAAATCCGCGCGCACAACAACTCGCCGCACAATGGCGTAGTAGCACGCCAGATGATCGGGCTTTGGTTAACACCGCGCTGCGCTATTTCAACCGCGAAAGTTTTCAATACACCCTTGAGCCGCCTCTGCTCGGCATCAACGGCGTAGATGATTTTTTGTTCACCACCAAACAAGGTTTTTGCGAACACTATGCCTCAGCCTTTGTCTTTTTGATGCGTGCCGCACACTTGCCCGCGCGCGTGGTAACGGGTTATCAGGGTGGTGAATTCAACGCCTATGGCAACTACTACATCGTGCGCCAATCCGATGCTCACGCGTGGGCGGAAGTGTGGCTTAGTGGTGCAGGCTGGGTGCGCATCGACCCCACCGCCACCATCGCCCCTACGCGCGTGCAATCAGGCTTATCTGCGGCAGTCAGCAACAATGCTGCCCTCCCCTTCATGGCGCGCAATCCACCCCAATGGCTACGCAACCTGCGCTTCAACTGGGATGCCGTCACCCACCAATGGAATCAATGGGTATTGGGTTACAACAGCGAACGACAATTCGATTTTTTGAACAAGCTAGGCATGGAGTCGGTCACTTGGCAAAACATGGTGGCAAACATGATGGCGGGGTTAGCACTTGCCATTGCTCTATTCGCTGCATTGATGCTGCGGCATTTGTTGCGCAGCAACCCCGACCCAGTGCAAGCCGCTTGGCTCAAACTCTGCCGTAGGCTGGAACGCGCTGGCTTGCCGCGTTTGCCACACGAAGCGGCACTGCATTACGCGCAACGCATCAGCACACTGCGCCCAGAACTGGCCGCAACACTCGGTGACCTTGCACAGCGATACGAGGCCTTGCGTTATGGCACGCCCAGCGAGGCAACTGAGTTTCGGGAATTTTTACAGCGCATCGCCGCGTTCAAAACGCGCCCTGTATAATCCGCGCTGACTCGACATTATCGTAAACCCCCTATGCTCATCACGCGCCGCCTAGAATTCGATGCAGGACATCGCATCCCCAACCACAACAGCCAATGCAAGCATCTGCACGGTCATCGTTACGCCATTGAAATCACCTTATCTGGCGCGGTCATCGAAACCGAGGGCGACGCAGCACAAGGCATGGTGATGGACTTTTCTGATGTTAAACGCATCGCCAACGAAAAGCTGGTACAGCTTTGGGATCACGCTTTTTTGGTCTATCGCGGCGACCAAGTCGTGAGTAACTTCCTCGCCACTTTGCCCGAACATAAAACCGTCCTGCTTGAAGTCGTGCCTACCGCAGAAAATCTCGCCAAAATCGCCTTCGATATGCTTGCGCCTGCGTATCAACACACTTACGGCAATCAACTCCGTTTAGTGCAAATTCGCCTCTACGAAACACCCAACAACTGGGCAGATTACCGCCGCGACTAGCTTTTTTCTGGACATGCGCCGCGCCTTCAGTCAGAATGCGCGCCCTCGTCAAATGAATAACGCTGACGAGTCAATAGTAGGAGGGCTGGCCGAGCGGTTGAAGGCACCAGTCTTGAAAACTGGCAAGGATTAACGTCCTTCGTGAGTTCGAATCTCACGCCCTCCGCCATTCACCCAAAAATCACGCCAAACCTTATTCAATAAGCCTTCTATGAGTGCTTATCAAGGTCAATTTTCATTACAAATTTTTAATCTTCATGTATACTGCGCGCCGCATTAGGAGCGTAGCTCAGTTGGTTAGAGCGCTTGGTCGACATCCAAGAGGTCAGCAGTTCGAGTCTGCTCGTTCCTACCAAAATACAACAAGGGGCTAAGTGAATAACTTAGCCCCTTGTTCATTTCCTTACCGCAAAAAACATTCGCCTAGCTAGGCGTTGCCGCAGACAACCTCGCTCTTGGTATTAAGCAAAGGGATGGCGTAACACAATCGTTTCATCACGATCAGGCCCTGTTGAAACCATATCCACCGGTACGCCGCACACTTCGGCAATACGCGCCAAGTAATTACGTGCGGCCTCTGGCAAATCTGCGTAGTGTTGCACGCCCACGGTACTTTGTGGCCAGCCTGGCATTTCTTCGTAAACGGGTTGGCAATCAAGCAACGCATCCGCGCCTGGAGGAAGAATATCGCTATCCACGCCGTTAATTTTGTAGCCCACGCCCAAACGTACCACTTCCATGCCATCCATCACATCGAGCTTGGTGATGCATAATCCAGAGACCCCGTTAATTTGAATCGAGCGTTTCAAAGCGGCAGCATCAAACCAACCACAACGACGTGCACGCCCTGTCGTTGCACCAAATTCATGGCCACGTTGCGCTAAACCTTCGCCAATCGGATCACGTTTGTCGACCGCATCGTAAAGCTCGGTAGGGAATGGCCCTGAGCCGACACGCGTGGTATAGGCCTTGGTAATACCTAAAACATAGTTAAGCATTTGTGGCCCCACGCCCGCCCCCGCACATGCTGCACCAGACACGCAGTTGCTAGAGGTGACAAAAGGATACGTGCCATGGTCGATGTCCAGCAACGCGCCTTGTGCACCTTCAAACAACAGGTTTTGTCCCGCCTGATTCGCTTCATATAAAGCACGTGGCACATCCATCACCATAGGCTTGATACGCTCGCCAAGTGCCAAGGTTTCATCTAAGGTTTTTTGGAAGTCAACGGTCTCAGCATTGAAATAGTTTTTCAAAACGAAGTTGTGATAGTCGAGAACTTCGCCCAACTTGGCAGCAAAACGTTCACGGAAGAAAATATCTTGCAAACGAATCGCACGACGCGCCACTTTGTCTTCATAAGCGGGCCCAATACCGCGCCCGGTAGTACCAATCTTGGCAGCACCTTTAGCAGTTTCACGCGCTTTATCCAAGGCTTCGTGGTAGGGCAAAATCAACGGGCAAGCTTCAGAGATTTTCAAGCGGCCATAGACCTCAATCCCCGCTTGCTGCAATTCGTCCATTTCTTTGAGTAAGGCTTGCGGTGATAGCACCACGCCATTGCCGATATAGCACATCACGTGTTCGCGCAAGATGCCGGATGGAATCAAGTGCAAAACGGTTTTCTTGCCGCCGATGACCAAGGTGTGCCCCGCATTGTGAC
Source organism: Gallionella sp. (assembly GCA_036170775.1). Lineage (GTDB taxonomy): Bacteria > Pseudomonadota > Gammaproteobacteria > Burkholderiales > Gallionellaceae > Gallionella. The sequence continues at coordinate 5,353 of JAVHPV010000263.1, forward strand.
CGCCCTGAAAACGCACCACGCCTTGCGAATGATCCGTCAGCCAATCAACGATTTTGCCTTTGCCTTCATCGCCCCATTGCGTCCCGATTACCACCACATTCTTAGCCATTGCATTTATTCCAAAGTTAAATTTTCAAAACAAGCTTAGAGCGCGACAAGTCGCCATTCACCATTACTAAAACTTAGCTGTCGATCACATTGCAATTCGTCCCGACATTGAGCATCACCGAGCAAGTCAACCACAACCACTTCACCTGCGGCACGCAACGCCGCAATTTTAGCCAGCAATCCCGCATCCTGCGCGTGCGGAGCACGAATCCCCGTCTGAACAGCCTGCGCAGGTAATAGCCGATATAGTTGCCGCAAATCTAGGCTAAAACCCGTTGCCGCCCGCGCCCGACCAAAGCTCTTACCCAAATCGTCATATCGTCCGCCTAAGGCAATCGCGTCATGGCTGCCCTCGTGGTAAGCCGAAAACACCATGCCGCTGTGATAGTGATAGCCACGCAAATCCGCCAAATCAATACCAATGCTAGCCACGTGGGGTTGCAAATGCTCGGTAGCGGTTTGCAAGTCCGCCAAAGCGGTTTGCACTGCAACATAGCTCGGGAGCTGTGCCCGCGCGCGCGCCAACACCGCCTCGCTTGCGCCGTACAAAGTTGGCAACACCAACAAAGCTGCGCGTAACG
>JAVHPV010000263.1:6141-8299 GCA_036170775.1 Gallionella sp.
GTGACTCCTTGGCGATTGAGCAAATGTGCATCAATCCGCGCCACCTGCGGAGTGATGTCGGCACGCAGTGCGAGGGTGCGGCCACTCATTTGATCGACTAACTTAAAGGTGCGCAAATCCATATCGGCACTGCCGTCAATCAGCAACGATTCGGCATATTCCAAGAGCGGTGGTGCGACCAATTGATAGCCTGACTTACGCAATAAATCGAGTATCTGCGCACGCATGTGCTCGACGCGCCACGCCTCGTCGGGCAACATATCTTGAATATTTTCGGGGAGTAACCAGTTCGGCATTGTCACTTCTCTATAAAAATTATTTGCTCTGTTCAAGCAAAATCACTGAACCCAGTACAACAATATCAACCCAGACAACATCGAGGCGATACCCATAAAGCGCAACTGGCCGTTGTTCATGGCGACCAGCTTTTGAAAACTCGCGCGCCACAGCTCAGGAAACAAAAACGGCATGATGCCTTCAATCACCAACATCAACGCCAACCCCAACAGCCAGTATTGCGTCACTTATTTAGCGGCCTTTCCAGAACTCTTCATGTATTTGAAGAAAGCCGAACTGGGATCCATAACCATCACATCACTCTTAGTCTTGAAACTTTGCTTGTAGGCTTCCAAGCTCCGATAGAACGAATAGAACTCCGCATTTTTGCCAAACGCGCCTGCGTAAATCGCCGAGGCTTTGGCATCGCCTTCACCCTTGGTTTTCTGTGCATCACGATAGGCTTCAGCCAGAATCACTTCGCGTTGTTTATCTGCATCCGCTTTAATCTTCTCGCCTTCCGCAGCACCAGAGGCACGCAACTCATTGGCCACGCGCTTACGTTCGGCATCCATGCGGCGATATACCGAGTCACTAATTTCCATCGGAAAATCAACACGTTTCAGGCGCACGTCCAGCACCTCAACACCAATTTTGCGCGCATCAGCATCGGTTTTCTGGCGTAACACGGTCATAATTTGTTCACGCTCACCCGACACCACTTCGTGGATGGTGCGTTTACCAAATTCTTCACGCATACTGGAATTGACCGTTTGCATCAGCCGCGTATTGGCACGGACTTCATCGCCACCAACGCTGATGTAATACTGCTTCACATCCACGATGCGCCATTTGACGAAGGAATCAACCATCACGTTCTTCTTTTCTGCGGTGATAAAACGCTCAGGCTCCCCCGCATCCAAGGTCAAGATACGCGAATCAAAATAACGTACGTTCTGCAACAGCGGCACTTTGAAATATAAGCCGGGCTCAGTCTTTACCCCAATCATTTCACCCAACTGAAACACAATCGCCGTTTGACGCTGATCGACCACAAACAGGCTCAGGCTCAACAACACCAACGCAACCACTGCGCCCACTAAAAAATTAGCCATAACGTTTTTCATTAGCGCGCCTCCCGATCACGGGTCAAAAGTGAATCGCGTGCACGTTGTGCCGCACTATTGTCATTACCTTGGGAGGTGGGGGCTGGCACAGCCGCAGGAGCAGCCGCGTCAACGCTGGCTGGCGCAGTGGCAGCGCGACTGGTTTCAATCAACTTATCCAAGGGGAGATAAAGCAAACTATTACCATTCTTTTGATCTACCATCACCTTGCTGATATTGCCCATCACCTGTTGCATCATGTCCAGATACATACGGTCACGCGTTACTGCGGGAGCTTTCTCGTATTCCACCAAAATCTGTTTGAAGCGACTGGCATCCCCTTCGGCATTGGCAATCACGCTTTGCTTATAACCTTCGGCCTCTTGAATCAAACGTGCTGCATTGCCGCGCGCACGTGGCACCACGTCATTAGCATAGGCTTGGCCTTCATTCTTTTGCCGTTCACGATCCTGCCCCGCTTTCACCGCATCATCAAATGCGGCTTGCACTTGCTCTGGCGGTTGTGCATTTTGCATGGTTAATTTGCTCACCACGATGCCTGATTTATAGCGATCCAAAATATCCTGAATCAGCTTGGTGGCCGCAGCGGCAACTTGTTCACGCCCCTCATACAACACGAAATCCATCTTGTTTTTGCCCACCACTTCACGAATCGCAGTTTCCGCCGCTTGGCGCACGTTCTCATCAGGATTACGGTTGTTGAATAAGTAATCGCCAGGATCACGCAAGAAGTATTGCACCGCGAACTGAATGTC
>JAVHPV010000264.1:0-8257 GCA_036170775.1 Gallionella sp.
ATTGATGTACTAGCAACAGAAAGCCGCTGTGCGTATCAAGCGTTTCATGCCAATTGGTCGCAGCGCGTGCAACAAGAAGCGCAACTGTTACGTGATCTCAAGGCCGACATGGTGTTTTCTAACGTTGGCTACTTGCCGCTGGCAGGTGCGCAACACGTGGGTATCGCCAATGCTGCGCTGTGCTCGTTGAATTGGTCTGACATCTATCGGCATTACTGTGGCGACGATGCGATTGCGGTACAGATACAACAGTGTTATGCCCATGCGGATGCCTTTTTGCGTGCCACCCCTGGCATGGACATGAGCAACCTAAAAAATATACTGCCCGTCGCACCCATCGCAGACATCGGACGCAATCGCCGTGACGAAATCAATCGCCGCTTGCATCTGAGTGGTGCTGAAAAACTGGTACTGATTAGCATGGGAGGCATTGCTAGCCGCTTACCGATCGAACATTGGCCGCGCATCGCGGGTGTGCGTTGGTTGGTGCAACAAAGTTGGCAAGCGCAGCATCCCGATGCGCTTGATTTTGAAACACTCGCCATGCCTTTCCCTGACTTGTTAGCGAGTTGCGATGCACTACTCTGCAAGCCAGGATACGGCAGCTTTGTCGAAGCACCGTGTAGTGGCGTGCCTGTGTTGTATGTCAGCCGCGCAGAGTGGCCTGAATCATCCGCCTTGATTGCTTGGTTGCAACAGCACGGCATCAGCTGCGAAGTATCCCGCGAGCAACTAGAGTGTGGCGACCTTGCCAACGAATTAACCGCTCTTTGGCAGCACAAAAAAATCGCCCCCGTTTTGGCAACAGGAGCGACACAGGTAGCTCAGTGGTTAGCTGAAAAATTGCCTTAGTGCAAATGCCCACCCTCGTCATGCACATGGCCATGTTCTAACTCTTCGGCGGTGGCTTTACGCACCCCTGTCACGGTGCAATTAAAGGTCAAGGTTTTCCCTGCGAGTGGATGATTACCATCCACAGTCACTTCGTCATCATTCACTTCAATCACGGTGTACAACATAAAATCGTCATCGTCCGACTCTTCAGGTGCGCCCTCGAACTGCATCCCTACCGAAACTTCAGCGGGGAAAGAGCTACGCGGCTCAACTTCCACTAGGTCATGTTCATACTCGCCAAAAGCGTCATCGGGTTGCAAGGTGACAGAGCAAAAATCGCCCACCCCTTTGCCGTGTACAGCCTCTTCCACCAAGGGGAAAATACCATCGTAACCGCCGTGCAAATAGCTCACCGGCTCTTCGACTTTTTCCACCAACTCGCCATCCGCATCAAACAACTCATAACGCAGCGAAACCACACAGTCTTTAACGATTTTCATTTCATTTCCTTTATCAAATTAAAAATTTCTTGGGCATGTCCATGCGCGTGTACCCCATACATCACATGACGCAATTTGCCATGTTTATCAATCACAAAAGTAGCTCGTTGAATAACCTGTTTTTTGTGCCCGTCTACTTCTTTTTCAGCCATGACCGCATAACGTTTACATACGCGCGCATCGGGATCAGAAAGCAACAATACCGACAGCCCATATTTATCACGGAAGCTCGCATGGCTGATGCAATCATCTCGACTGACACCAATAATCCGCGTATCGAACTTGGCGAACTCTTCTTCCATATCGCTAAATTCGTTGGCTTCCATGGTGCAGCCTGGCGTATCGTCTTTAGGATAAAAGTACAACACAATATTGTGTTTGCCTTGCTGTGAGGTCAGCGCGAAAGTGTTCATATCCGCATCTGGCAACTCAAAATGGGGTGCTTCTGCACCGACAACTAATGGCTCTACTTGCATGATGGTTCTCCCTATAGAGGGCATTTTAAACATATTTTCCAGCGGCCAAAATAAATTTTAGCCGCACACCATTCATGATTTCCCAAGGCTATAATCACGAGCATGAAAACCCTATCTACCCTGCTTGGCGACCTCAGTGTCAACGAATTCCTGCACGATTATTGGCAGAAAAAACCTTTGCTAATACGCAATGCCATGCCGACTTTCAACGGTCTGCTCAATCCCAAACAGTTAATCAAACTTGCCTGCACCGAAGACGTGCAAGCACGCTTGGTCACCCAACCTAAGGGAAAGTTTGAGTTGCAGTGTTCTCCGTTCACGACTAGCGATTTCAAAGATTTCGGAAAAACCCAATGGACGGTGTTGGTACAAGGCGTGAATCATCATCTACCCGAAGCGGAAGCCTTGCTCAAGCATTTTGACTTCATTCCGCATACCCGCTTGGATGATTTAATGGTGAGTTACGCGCCTAAAGGCGGCGGGGTGGGACCGCACTTTGATTCTTACGACGTATTTCTGTTGCAAGGCTTGGGGCATCGCCGTTGGCAAATTTCTACGCAAGCAGATCACTCGCTCATCGAAGGTGCGCCGTTGCGTATTCTCAAAGACTTTCGCATCGAACAAGAATGGGTGTTAGCTGCGGGCGATATGCTCTATCTGCCACCGCATTGCGCCCACAACGGCATTGCCGAAGATGATTGCATGACTTATTCCATCGGCTTCCGTACCCCCGCTTACCAAGAATTAGCGGAGCAGTTTTTGGTCTACCTGCAAGATCGCATTTGCTTAGAGGGCATGTATGCCGATCCAGATTTGAAATCGCAAAAACATCCTTCTGAAATCAGTGCCGCGATGCTACGTCAAGTTGATCAAGCAATTAAACAAGTGCGCTGGGATAAAGAAGACATCGCCAGTTTTCTGGGGTGTTATTTAAGCGAACCCAAACCGCACATCTATTTCGACGCGCCAGATGCCCCGTTGAGTCTGGCAAAATTTAAGCAAGCGGTAAGAAAGCAAGGCATACGTTTCGATCTCAAAACGCAAATGTTGTGTCATACAGGCTGGGTATTTATGAATGGGGAAGCGTATCAGACCGCAGACTACCCACTGCTCCGCGAATTAGCTGACCAACGTGCGCTCAACGCTTTGCCAGAGTGTTCAGCCAGCACCCTAGAATTACTCTACGAGTGGTATTTAGACGGCTATATTTTTCCCGCGTGAACAGGAGCGCGTCATGGCTGAAACCCTACAACACACAGCGATCAATGGCAACACAGAATATGTTGCAGCACTGGATAGCTTATGTCGCCTAGCACAACACAACTTGATTTTATTTGAGCAGGATTTTGAAGGTCTAGGTTACAACAACGAAGCCCGCTATCAGACTTTGCGCGGCTTGCTACTGTCCAACCCAGCGCATCGCTTGCGTGTATTAACCCATGCTCCGCACTATCTAGCCACCCGCTGCCCACGCATGACCATGCTCTTGCAACAATTCAGTAACCGCATGTTCATCTATCAAACACCCAAGAATTTGCAACACCTCACCGAGCCATTCGCTGTCGCAGACGACCGCCACTATGTGCGTCGTTTTCACTTCAATGACCCACGCGGACTGTTTGCCCAACATGACCCTGAACAGGCGCGTGCCTTAAAATCGCGTTTTGATGAAATGTGGGCCAGCTCGCACCCTGCCATCTCCCCGAGCAAACTAGGTTTATAAGCAAACTATTTTTTAGCAACCCCCTAGATTTCTAGAACTGCGCTGGTACAATGCCGCGACTTTGAATTTGGATGCATACCAGTTGTTGATATTGCATGCATTCAAAGCCAAGCAAAATTTTAATTTATTTAACTTAACCTCCCAAGGAAACTAAAAATGAAAAACTCCGCTCTTGTTGCTGCTCTGTTGGCTCTTGCTTTGACCGCTTGTGGTGAAAAAGCTGCTGAAACTACCGCTGCTGTTGCTGACGCAGCTTCTGCTGTTGCAGCAACTGCTCCTGCTGTTGTAGAAGCTGCTTCTGCTGCTGCCCCTGCTGTTGCAGAAGCAGCTTCTGGCGTTGCTGAAGTTGCTTCTGGCGTTGCTGACGCTGCTGCAACTGCTGCTGATGCAATGAAGAAATAATTTTTTCTTCTCGCTACACAAAAAAGCCGACGCAAGTCGGCTTTTTTATTACTTATAACTATCCACTCTGCGGTATTTGCACTGCCCGCTAAACAATTTCACGCCAGCTGAATCCGGTTTCTTGGCTGGCTACACCTATCCATTCGCTCGCACAGCCCAATACCCCGCACAATGCCTGAAGCGCAAGTTCAGGCGTGTTATTACGTTGACTCAGATGCGCGGCGATCAGGTGCTGCAAGTGCGTGACATCAAGTTGCGCAAGTAGTGCAGCGGCTTCTTGATTATTCAGATGCCCATAACGTCCACCCACTCGTTGTTTCAAGCTATAGGGATAATCGCCTTGCATGAGCAGAGTGTGGTCGTGATTGCATTCCAACACTAACGCATTGCAGCCACTGAGCATCTCGATAATGTATGGCGTAGCACAGCCAACATCCGTCAACACCCCCAAGCGTTTCGCGCCATCGCTGAAAACAAATTGCACAGGCTCGCTGGCATCATGCGGGACGGGGTAGGGTTGGATATGCAGCTCCCCCAGTGCAAAGCCTTGGTGGGCATCAATTTCGTGAATATCGGTAAGGCCAACAAAGACTTTAGGCACGCTGCGCAGCGTGCCATGCGTTAACCAAATGGGAAGATTGAATTTACGGGCTAGTCGCCCCACGCCGCTGACATGATCGCCATGTTCGTGGGTCACCAAAATGCCGCTGAGTTGCTCAGGCTGCACCTGCAAGATTGCCAAACGCCGTAACGCGTCTTGCAAACCAAAGCCACAATCCATCAAGACGCACGTGTTGCCGACTTCAACCAGTAGCGCATTACCTTCACTACCGCTGCCCAACGAGGCAAACCTCATTAGGCCACCTGTCGTTTATTGACCAATGTTTTTATACAAAGACTCCAACATTTTTTTGCTCGCGCTATCACTCGAACCATCTTGATCGGTGACTGATACCTCGCAGGCATTACCACCATCTTTGACATTGACGCGATACCGCACATTGCTGTTTGGTGCATCTTTCCAGAATTGCAACTTATCCAACCATCCCGATTCTGCTTGGGCTGCGCGCAAGAAATACACCCCTTTGGCGCGATCTTTATCTTCTACTGCCAAGCCACTTTGCTCAATGGCTAGACCAACCCGTCGCCAGCTTTTGTCAAAGGCATCGTTAATCACCATGATGCTGCTGCCATCAAAAATCTCTTGCAAACTGGCACGACCATCGCCACCCACACCCCCCTGTGCCACACCGGTAGGTGCAACACTAGCCGAAGTCGCTACTGCTGAGGCAGCTTGCGCGGCACTGCCCCCCAAACGCACCATCAGGCGTTGCAACATCTCGGCTTCAAGCTCCGGATCGGCTGCTCGGGCTTGCCATTTCGAGGTATTGCCATCCGTTGCCAGTACTTCTTCCATGCCCTTGTGAGTCAAATACACTTCAGTGCTTACGCCATCTTTACTACGTTCCAAACGTACCCGATATTGATCACGCATCCCCGACGAATAGAGGTTATCGAACACCTTGCCCACAATATTGCGTATCCCATCCATCGGTATATTGGCACGATTTTCCGCCCAATCCGTTTCTATGATGCCTGATGTTTGATCTTCGCTCTTAATGCTCAAACCCGTCTCTTGCAAGAATGATTTGACCACGCCCCATACGTTATCAGTGCTATCACTCACCACCAACCAACGTTGCGCACCGTTGCGCTCCATCTTCACCCCACGCGTTTCAGGTAATACTGTTGATGCAGTCGTGCCGTTGCTACGCGCGGCACTATTTGCGCCGCCTTTACTGTAATCAGAATATGACGCAACCGTCTCACCCTCCGCACCAGGCACTTTATATCTGTCGTCCGCTACAGGGGTGGACAAGTCAGGTGGCAACTCCAAGGCAGGCACATTTTGCGCACCGGCCTTGTAGTCGATACGTTTGCTTCCCAACCCCACGGCACTGCATCCAACCAAAGAGACCAACACCACGCTACACAAACCGATTTGCACAACTTTCATAATTCTCTCTCCCGCGATCATGGCGTGATTTAGTGAAGGACACCTGCTTGGTGCATGGCTTGCTCGACAACAGCTTGGGCGTTTTGCGACAACGGCGTGAGCGGCAAACGCAAGGTATTTTTGATCTTACCCATGCGCGCCACCGCCCATTTAACAGGAATAGGATTCGCTTCCACAAACAAATTGCGGTGCAGTCCTAGCAACTGTGCATTGATAGCACGTGCCTTTGCCACCTCACCCTGCACTGCCGCCACGCACATCTCGTGCATCAGTTTTGGAGCAACGTTAGCTGTGACGGAAATTGTGCCGTGCGCCCCTAATAACATCAGTGCCAAAGTACTAGCATCATCGCCACTGTAGACTGCAAAATCTTTAGGCGCGCGTTGCAACAAATCGCTGCCACGCTCGATATTACCCGTCGCATCTTTGATGCCGATGATATTGGGTATCTGTGCTAAACGCAGCACAGTATCGTTGTGCATATCCGCCACAGTGCGCCCTGGCACGTTATATAAAATGTGCGGCATGTTCACTGCTTCAGCAATCGCCTTGAAATGTTGATACAAACCCTCTTGCGTCGGCTTGTTGTAATACGGCACTACACTCAGCGAAGCATCCGCACCGGCACGCTGCGAGAATGAGGCCAACTCGATCGCTTCTTTCGTCGAATTCGCACCCGTTCCAGCGATGATGGGAATCCGTTTCGCCGCATGTTGCACCGCTACGCTAATCAACAATTCATGCTCTGCGACATCAACCGTAGGTGATTCGCCCGTCGTACCCACAACCACGATGGCATCTGTTCCTGCCTCGATATGAAAATCAATCAAGGCACGGAACGCCACTAAATCCAAGCTACCGTCTTCGTGCATAGGGGTAACGATTGCAACAATACTGCCTGTGATCATGATTCTCTAATCCAGCCAAAAATAAAGGTCGCATTCTACCGTAATAACAGAACCCGCCAAAGGGTTGCGCGACAAAAGCAAGGTGGCTGTGAAATAATGCCCGTACTGCTTAACTCCACATCACCATGCCGTCCACCACCCTAGCCACCATGCAGCCTGGCGATACCGCCACCATTGTTGCGATTCATGCGGAACAAGCACTACATCAACGCTTGCAAGCCTTGGGCTTCCGCAGTGGTAAACAACTGGAATTGATACGCAAAGCGATTTTTTCTGGCCCCTTACAAGTACGCATCGGCACGACAGACATTCTGCTACGCCGCAGCGAAGCCGCCAAAATCGTGGTGTGCAAACTATGAGTATCTACGCATGAAACGTATCGCCTTATTAGGCATGCCCAATACGGGAAAATCCACGCTATTCAATCGTATGACAGGCGGCGCAGCGCGTGTCGGCAACTGGCCTGGCATCACCGTTGAACTACTCAGCGGTAAAATTTTGCTGGGGAGTGACATGGTTGAGATTATCGACTTGCCGGGCATCTACGATTTGCATGGCTTTTCCGATGATGAACAAGTGGTACGCCACTTTTTGCACGACAACGTGCCTGACCTTGCCCTAGTGATTCTGAACGCCACCCAAATTGAGCGGCAGATGAGTCTGTTGTTGCAACTTAAACAACTCAATATGAATGTGGTGGTGTTGCTCAACATGGCGGACGAAGCCAAGCAATACGGCATCAGCATCGACAGCAAAAAAATGTCTGAGCTGCTCGACATGCCGATCTTTTTGCTCAGCGGTAAATATGGCACAGGCTATCAAGAAGCCCTGCAAGCCATTACCAAAGCATTGCGCTACCCCACCCCAGGCATGGCGGAACAACTACGCGACCAATTAGAGCAAGACGAACACATCGCCAGCGAAATGGCGCGTGTACTGAAACAGGCGGTACAAATTCCAGCCCGACTCCCCGAAAACCTCACCGACCGCCTCGATCGCGTGATGCTACATCCTGTACTTGGATTGCCGATTTTCTTCGCCATCATGTATGCCTTGTTTCAGGGCATCTTCTGGTTCGGCGCGCCCTTACAAGGACTGGTGGCCGACTTGTTCAGTGCCTTACGCACGGGTGTGCTAGATAGTTTGCTGGCAGACTTACCACCGCTATTGAGTGGATTGTTATTAGATGGCGTTTATAACGGCTTCGCTACCGTCGCCGCCTTCGTTCCCATCATCATCCTGTTTTTTCTGTTCATGGCGTTGGTGGAAGACAGCGGCTATTTATCACGCGCCGCATTTTTGATGGACGCGCTCATGGCCAGACTCGGCTTGGATGGACGCGGTTTCGTCATGCTGTTAATGGGCTTTGGTTGCAATGTCCCCGCCCTGATGGGCAC
>JAVHPV010000265.1:0-1751 GCA_036170775.1 Gallionella sp.
CTTACTCTAAAATTTGGAATTGATATGTGCGGTTTGTGTGGTGAATTTCGTTTTGATCTGGCCGAAGCGGATATGGCTGCGCTGCGTCGTATGACGGCGCGTTTGGCACGGCGCGGCCCCGATCACGAGGGCTATTATCAACAAGGGGCAGTGGCTTTTGGGCATCGCCGTTTATCCATCATCGACTTGTCAGCCCATGCCGATCAGCCGATGCGCGACGCAGCATTAAATCTCACCTTGGTATTCAACGGCACGATTTACAACTACCGCGAATTACGCACGGAGTTGCTCGAACTGGGCTATGAATTTTTTTCCACGGGCGACAGCGAAGTCATCCTCAAGGCTTATCACGCCTGGGGGGAGAGCTGTGTGGAACGTTTTTACGGTATGTTTGCTTTTGCCCTCCACGACCAGCGTGATAACTCGTTGTTCTTGGCACGTGACCGACTGGGCATTAAACCACTGTATTACACGCGGGATGACGCGCGCTTCCGCTTTGCTTCAACTCTGCAAGCCTTGCTGGCAGGGGGCGGCGTAGATACCCGCCTCGATGCCGTGGCATTGCATCATCACTTTACCTTGCATTCGGTGGTGCCTGCGCCACGCACTTTGTTGCAAGGCATCCACAAACTGCCGCCCGCGCACACCCTGCACCTGTACGCGGATGGCACATCAACACAACGTTGCTACTGGCAGTTAGATGCCACCCGTCCAGCGCAATCGTTGTCTGAAGAGGAATGGCTGGAGGCGACGCGCAGCGTGATGAAACGCGCGGTGGAACGGCATCGTTTAGCGGCAGATGTCCCCGTGGGCGTGCTGCTCTCGGGCGGCTTGGATTCCAGCCTATTAGTCGGCTTGCTGGCCGATCATGTAGCTGAATTAAACACTTTCTCGATAGGTTTTGAAGCGGTGGCGGGCGAAGCGGCGGACGAGTTTGAGTATTCCGATCAAGTCGCGCAGCACTTCCACACGCGCCATCACAAATTCGCGCTGCCCAATAGCGCGGTTCTCCAACATCTTCCTGACGCTATCGCGCAAATGTCTGAGCCGATGCCCAGCTATGACGTAACGGCATTTTATCTGCTGAGCGAACAAGTATCGCAACACGTCAAAGTGGTGCTGGCAGGACAAGGTGCGGATGAGGTGTTCGGTGGGTATTTTTGGTATCCCTTGATGGATGCCGCAACAGGCACGCCATTGGAAAAATTCTCCCAACATTATTTCGACCGCGATCACGCTGAGTATTTGGCGATGATGAATGATGCGTATGCCGTGCCCGATGTCACCTCGGCATGGGTAAACGAGCAATTGCAACGTCCTGCTGCGGATGAATTTCTCGATCAAGTGCTGCGCATGGATGTGACCAGCTTGATGGTGGACGATCCCGTTAAACGGGTGGACAACATGACGATGGCATGGGGTTTGGAAGCGCGCGTGCCATTCCTCGATCACGAGCTGGTCGAACTGGCCGCCAAAATACCTCCCTCCCTCAAACTCAAAGAAGGCGGCAAATTTCCGCTCAAAGCCATTGCGCGCGGCATCATTCCCGATGCGGTCATCGACCGACCCAAAGGCTATTTTCCCGTGCCTGCGTTGAAATATGTGCGCGGGGAATTTTTAGACACCATGCGCACGCTCTTGAATTCGCCCGCCTGTTTGCAGCGTGGCCTATATCGTCGCGCTTATGTGGACAAGCTGTTGGCTGACCCAGAATTGTATTTAACGCGCATCCAAGGCAGCAAACTATGGCA
>JAVHPV010000266.1:0-8183 GCA_036170775.1 Gallionella sp.
GTGTCGAAACGTTTTTTGACTGCCCCAGCAACAGCTGAGCTAATCTCTTGATCCAGCATGAGTTGCGTGCCACTCATACCCCCAACACGCTGATTAGTTACCCCCAACAAATGCACATCGGAGACTTTGCGTTCATCAACATATTTCAATACCCGCAATGTGGCTCCATATTTCAACGAAGGCCCCGAGCTTTCAGTGGATTTCTTTTCGGTAGAGGAATTGAGCGTGCCGTTAGAGCTTTCTCCACCCACCCAACCCGACACCGTTTGTTTGACATCATTTACGGTCGAACAACCCGCCAAAGCGAGCAATGACGTGGCAAACAAAACACGCTGTAGCTTAACACTCATAAACTTAACCTCAGATTTTTTCAACGGTTTAGCCGCGTGCAATGACAGCTTCGATTTCAGCAACCGTGCGCGCTAATTCAAAGCTTTGAATCTGCGCACCTAATTGACGTGCGATTTGCGTAATAGAGAACAAACCGCAAACAGTTTGTCGTCCATCAGTACCTTCGGAGACCACCAACGCGTGTTGTCGACCTGACTTTTTCAGACTCACCACGATATTGCCTACTTTGGCCGCACGCACTTCTTCAATTTTTAGCACTTCCATCTCACGTTGCGTACTCATGATGTCTCGCACCATGATGTCGGCATGTGTGCCGCCCATATTTTGCAGAAAGCGCATGGGCTTTTCACCCAGCACATCAGTGGCCGTGAGCAGTCCAGCGACTTGCTCGTTGTCATCCAACACCAACAACATCCGCACGCCGTAGCGAATCATTTTCGCATTGGCTTTATCCATTGAAGTTTTAGCGCGCACACTCACGACTGAAACCTTAGTCAGGTCGGTCATCACGTTGAGCGCGGGATCCGTCAATTTGACGCGTTCTGGCAAAGTTTGCACTGGACGCACATAAGTCGAACCAGTCTTCAATGGGGTCGCTACTAATGGGCTGTATTCCTTAATCATCACTGCACTCCTTCAATAATAAATTGCAAAATCACCCCACCCTATGCAAGTGAGCTAAACCATTCCCTTTAACGGGCGGAAGATAGCGCACTAATTCATTGAGTGCTTTGATGTATACCTCACGCTTGAATTCGACCACTGCGTTAATGTCCAGCCAGTATTCATTCCAACGCCACGCATCAAATTCAGGGTGGCTGCTGGCACGCAGACAGACATCACACTCACGACCCACCAGACGCAACAAAAACCATATCTGTTTTTGTCCACGATACCCGCCACGCGATTCACGCTTCGTCCAAGCCTGAGGCACTTCATAACGCATCCAATCCCGCGTGCGCCCCAGTATCTTCACGTGTTCGGGCATTAAGCCCACTTCTTCGTGCAACTCACGGTACATCGCCTGTTCTGGGTTTTCACCATGTTGAATCCCCCCTTGCGGGAATTGCCAAGCATGTTGACGAATCCGCTTCCCCCAGAACACTTGATTTCTGTCATTCGTGATGATGATGCCGACATTCGGTCGATAGCCGTCTCTGTCGATCATTTGTCACTCTATTCGGTTAATTTCAATGGGGCGGATTCTTTCACATTTCACCTTTATTGGAAAGCGAATGTGCCCCCCTGCCCCCAAAACACACAGATTCACTGTAAAATCGCGCCCCCGAATTTACTCAAACTATGCCTAATCATGCGCGTTTCACAATTTTTCATTTCCACGCTTAAAGAAGCCCCCTCCGAAGCTGAGTTGCCCAGCCATAAACTAATGATGCGCGCGGGTTATATCAAAAAACTGGCGAGCGGTTTATACACGTGGATGCCGTTGGGATTGCGCGTACTCCGTAAAGTGGAAGCGGTGGTGCGTGAAGAGATGAATCGCAGCGGCGGCATTGAGTTATTGATGCCTGCAGTACAACCTGCGGAGTTGTGGCAAGAAACAGGACGCTGGGAAGTATTTGGCCCACAAATGCTCAAAATCAAAGATCGCCACAACAATCTTTTCTGCTTTGGGCCAACCCACGAGGAAGTTATCACGGATATCGCACGCCGCGAAATTCGTAGTTACCGCCAGTTGCCCGTCAATTTTTATCAAATACAAACCAAATTCCGTGACGAGGTACGCCCTCGCTTTGGCGTGATGCGGGCGCGGGAGTTTATGATGAAGGATGCGTATTCTTTCCACGCCAATTTTGCCAGCTTGGAACAAACCTATCAGGTTATGTATGCCACTTATTCGCGCATTTTCACCCGCCTTGGTTTGCAGTTTCGTGCCGTTGCTGCGGATACGGGTGCAATTGGCGGAAGTGGTTCACACGAATTTCACGTGTTGGCCGATTCAGGCGAAGATGGCTTAGCGTTTTGCCCAAGCTCAGATTACGCTGCCAATGTTGAATTAGCAGAGGCTCTTGCCCCCACCTCCCCTCGGCAAGCGGCAACAGAAATTCTGCGTAATGTAGCCACGCCCAACCAAACTACCTGCGCAGAAGTGGCCGCACTGCTGGACATTCCCGTACAAAATACCGTGAAATTACTCGCCGTTATTGCCCATGAAAAACTGGTTATTTTGTTATTACGCGGAGATCATTCCCTGAATGAAGTCAAAGCCAGCAAATTACCTAACATGGGCGATTTCCGTTTCGCCCGCGAAGATGAGATTCGGGCATTTTTCAATTGCCCTGCGGGCTTCCTAGGCCCTGTCGGCATAGACCGCAGCAAAACCTTAGTCATTGCAGATCGTAGCGTGGCCTCCATGAGCGACTTTGTCGCGGGGAGCAACCAACCCAAGTTCCATACCGCAGGTATCAATTGGGGACGTGATCTTCCTGAGCCTGATTTGGTAGCAGATATTCGCAACGTGGTCGCTGGGGATGCCAGCCCTGATGGCAAGGGTACATTAGAGCTGTGTCGAGGCATCGAGGTTGGCCACATATTCCAGTTGCGCACCAAATACTCCGAGGCTTTGCAAGCCACCTATCTGGATGAGAATGGCAAATCGCAAGTCATGGAAATGGGCTGCTACGGTATCGGCGTATCACGCATCGTCGCGGCAGCCATCGAGCAGAATTTTGATGCGCGTGGCATTGCCTTGCCTGCGGGCATGGCTCCCTTCCAAGTGGCTATCGCGCCGATTGGCATGAAGAAAAGTGCTGCGGTGCGCGAAGCTGCGGAAACGCTCTATGCGGAATTGAATGCTGCGGGCGTTGAGGTGTTGTTAGATGATAGGGATGAGCGTCCTGGCGTAATGTTTGCGGACTTGGAACTCATCGGTATTCCACATCGCATCGTTATCGGTGAACGCGGCCTGAAAGAAAATCAAGTTGAGTACCAAGGGCGACGTGATGATGCGACACAAGCTATCCCCTTGCAAAATGCGCTAGCGTTCGTACAATCAAAACTATGCGTACCCAACAAATAAATTTTTTCAGAAAATTTACTGCACCATTAGGTTTGGCGGCTTGCTTGTTTTCGTCCAGCGTATTTGCTGGCGCGCAGGCCTATAACCCGTTATCCGCCAGTGTGCGTGCGGTGTTGCAACACAGTGTTTCAGATCAAGCTGCACCTAAGCTAGCTTTTGCTAGCCAATACGAAGCGGACGTTTGGTTGAATGCCATGTCGCGGCGTTTACAAAAACGTTTGCCTGACGAGGAGTACCGCCTAGATTTATTGAAAACCGTGCACTACGAAGCCACTCGTGCGGGACTCGATCCAGAGTTGGTGTTGGGGTTGATTGAGGTGGAAAGCGGCTTTAAGAAATACGCGGTTTCCCGCGTTGGAGCTCGGGGATATATGCAGGTGATGCCATTTTGGGTCAAAGAGATTGGCACGAACGACCACAACCTATTCCACATGCGCATCAATTTGCGCTATGGATGCACCATCCTTAGATATTATTTGGATATAGAGCACGGGGATTTGTACCGCGCCTTGGGGCGATACAACGGTAGCTTAGGTCGCCCAGAGTACCCTAATATGGTGCGTGCGGCATGGCAAAATCATTGGCAGTTACCACGCCGCACGGTGGATGCCAACCTCAAGCCAACAGCTAGTTGAAACGCTTATTTTTGATATAGGTTTCAACACTGTCTCGCGTAATTTCCCCAGCCTGATAACTGACTTGCTCACCGTTCGGAGCATATAGATAGCTGGTTGGCAGAACCTCCAAGTCACCAATTTGCGCCGCAATTTTACGGTTGCCCAACACCAACGGATAGTTGATATGGTGGGCTAACGCAAAATCAGCCACGGTTCTACTGGAGCGGTAATCCATCGCAATACCTATGACCACCAAATCTTTACCTTGGTGCGCGGTATGCAAGCCAGCCAACTCAGGAATTTCGCTCAAACAGGGCGGACACCACGTTGCCCAAAAATTCACCAGCACCCACTTGCCACGATAATCGCTGAGCCGATGAATTTTCCCCTGCATATCTTCCAACTCAAAATCAGTCGCTTGTGCTGTCGCGGTGCATAGCACACACACCGCGCATATCAACCGCCCCCATTGCTGAATGCTTGCCAACATCAACTTAATGCCCGTGCTTATCAGGAACATCCTCAGAGGTTGATGCATGGGCGCCCACGGGGTCAGAAGCATGAGTGAGGTACAGAGCCAACGAAATTAGCGCAATACTCGCCCCCAAATAGACTAAGTCTAGCGGGGTGCTCAGATGCATATTCAAGGCCTCTTCAAAGAGCGTGACAATCATAATCATCAGTATCACTTTGGCTAAACGGCCCTTTAGATCATCTAGGTTGTTGATGACCAGTATTTTGCTGGAAGATTTTGTTCCATGCGCTTGGTCTATATCACTAATAAAAAGCTCATACAAACCCAGTGAAAAAATCAACATCACCGTTGCCAGCAAATAACCATCCACCACCTCTACAATGTGCGACACCGTTTTGTCGTGCAAAGCTTTACGCGCTTCCTCGGTCAAGTCGGCATCCGCGTAGTGCATCGCATGTTGGAATAGAGAAAACACATCCACTGTGGCCATGTAAAAAATTGCAATGCCCGCCAACAAGCTACCAATCACCGCCGTGATAATCATAAAACGGCTATTCCACAATGCTCCTTCAAACAGCTTTTCAAAAATGCCCATATTCCAACTCCTAAAATAAATCGTCGCGCATTAAAACGTAATTCACTTCTTCGGGCAAGCCATCATCTAGCGGTTTGCGTAAAAAGTTGTTGCAAGGTGATTTGCGTGTCACGCTCAAGCTGTTCCGCACAGGTTGCCAACCAACTTTGCAATGGATCTGCACAGTGCTCCACAAACAAACTACTTCGATCTAACAAAAATAAATGCAATAACTCTATCGCTTGCACCTTGCTAATATCGGCGATCAGCAACCAGCCTGTCCCTGAAGCTTTTGCCACGAGATGCGCGATCTCTAGTCGCCCCAAAATCTCCTCAATAGGCTCATAACCCAAATGTAAATATTTGGATAACTCTGGGACAGTTATCGCTTGTGTATAGGGTGACTGTGCCATCAATTTCAGTATGCGCAGCGCGTCCAGCAACTGCACCACAGGGGGCAGGTGTGGGTGTTGCGGCGTACGCCAATGTGGTAGCGATGCACAAACTACCGCGCCCACTAATACTGTGAGCCAAGAAACATATATCCATAGTAAAAAAATGGGCACACTGGAAAATGCGCCATAGACCAATTTATAAGTAGGGAAATGGCTCACGTAGTAAGCAAATACTCGGCTCATGCTTTCAAACAAAACAGCCGCACACAGCGCACCTATCAACGCATGACGCAGCGGCACATAACGATTGGGAAGCCAGCGATACAGCAGCGCAAAAGCCAGCGTAGTGAATATCACGGGCAATACTTTCAGCGCGCTCACGCCAAAAATTGGAATGTGTTTGGCGTAACCTAAAGACAAGCCGACCAACCAAGAAGTCAGCGATAAACTCATGCCTAACAACACTGAAGCTAGCAGCAACACTAACGAAAAGACCAACCAGCGGGTGAGCAAAGGTCGTTTACGCGATACCCGCCAAATAATGTTGAAGGCTTGCTCGATAGTCAGCAGCAGCATCACCGCAATTGCGCCCAACATGACCAAACCGATGCCCGTCAAATGCATCGCACTCCCAGTAAAAACCTGCATGTAGCGGGCGATTAAGCGACCCGCTTTATCTGGCATTAAATTATTCAGCAACAAAGATTTAACCTGCATGGTTAAGTCATCAAACCACGGCAACACCGAGACCAAGGTCAAGACAATCGTGAGCAATGGCACCAATGCTAGTAAGGTAGTAAAAGTCAAACTGGCGGCGATCTGCGCACAGCGTTCTGCGAGAAAACGCTGCATCACAAAAACCACAAAATTTTTTGTGTCCCGCCAATTCTTGTGCATACGGAGGAGGTTTACCTATAATGCTTGCATGATAACCGACAAAGAAATTCTCGTTCTCTACTATAGCCAACACGGGGCGACACGCCACATGGCAAACCTGATTGCACGTGGCATAGAACAAGTTCCTCACATGCGCGCACGACTCCGCACCGTGCCAAAAATATCGAGCGTTTGCGAAGCCACTGAGGCCAGTATTCCCGAACAAGGCAGCCCCTATGTTGAGCCGCATGACATGGAAGAATGCTGCGGCTTGGCCTTGGGTAGCCCAACTCGGTTTGGCAACATGGCAGCCGCAATGAAGTACTTTATAGATGGCACTGGTGGATTATGGATGAAGCACGCTTTAGTCGGGAAACCCGCTAGCGTTTTTACTTCCAGCAGCAGTCTACATGGCGGCCAAGAAAGCACCTTGCTGACAATGATGTTGCCACTGCTACATCACGGCATGTTGCTAGTCGGATTGCCCTATTCAGAGCCTGAACTCACCGCTACGCAAAGCGGCGGCACGCCTTATGGGGCGAGTCATGTCGCAGGAACAACCAACGATTTAGCCCTTACGCAAGATGAGAAAAAGCTGTGCATGGCACAAGGCCGCCGTCTCGCCGAAGTAGCATACCAACTCAGCCGCTAAAGCCCACCTACTGGCAGAAAATAAAAATGGCTCGCCGCAACGAGCCCTGCTTATTTCCAAGATTCCCCAAAAATTATTTTTTGGTTTTCGCTTTATGTAGCACCGATTTACTTACGGTTGCAGGTGCAACGGGTAACGGCTCGGCAACCACTTCAAGCTTGGCATGCTCAGTCGTCTCTACGGTTTTTTTTTCAGCCATACAGCTACTGTTATTCACCACACCATTCGGCATGATGGTATTGCACAAAGTTGCGCCACTCATCGTAGCATCCGCCGTGTTAGCCCCCGACAAATCAGCATCAGTCAAGTCGGCATTCAACAGAATAGCCCCAGTCAGATTGGCACGCTCCAGTTGCGCGCCACGCAATTGGGCTTTACTGAGATTAGCATCGGTTAAATTTGCTTGCGATAAATTAGCACGAGTCAAATTAGCACGCGCGAGATTGGCTTCAGTCAGATTCGCTTTGCCTAAATTAGCCTTGAACAAATTTGCTTGGGCTAAATTCCCCATATACAACTGTGCGCCAGAGAGATTTGCACTCCCTAGATCAGCATCCACCAAAGCGGCATTGGCACACACCGTACGTGGCTGGATTTGGCAACCGTTGATACGGTTATCCGACTCCTGTGTTTGTGTTCCTTTTTCATCTTTTACCGCAGGGCAATTCGCACCGCTGTTAACGATGCCATTAGGCATGATGGTGCGACAGAAGGTGGTTTTGACAAAGATCACTTGTTCAATCTCTGCGCCAGTCAGATTTGCATCGGTCAAATTTGCCTCAGTCAAATTTGCCCCCTTGAGCTTGGCACCCGTCAAATTGCTTCGAGTCAGATTTGCCCCAGTCAAGTCAGCACGATACAAAGTAATACCCGTCATGTCCGCATCGGTGAAATTGCCGCCAATCAGCTTGCCGTGATAGATATTTGTACCCTTCAAATTAGCTTTAGTTAAATCCGCCTTAGTTAAATCACCTTCAAACAAAAAAGCCTCCTGCAAATTAGCCTGCACAAGGTTTTTACCAGAAAATTCCGCATGCGGACATTGAGAATGCGGAATGATAGAACACTCAGCCCAGCTTGCATTAGAGCCCACGGAAGCCAAGAACAACGTAGAACATAATAAAAACTTTTTCAAGTTAACCTCCAATTTCATCAAGTCACAAAAGCAAAGCCAGTGCTTTGCCGATTAACTCTCCCGCCCCCAAA
>JAVHPV010000267.1:0-8139 GCA_036170775.1 Gallionella sp.
GCGCGGGCACGGGCTAAGTTGGCCGCCAGTAAAGTGGTTCCTGTCCAAGCATGATGATTACTGGGCTGCATCACGTGACTTTGATGGCGACTGATTTGACTAAATCACGCGCTTTCTATGAAGACGTGCTGGGACTGTGCCCCGATACGACACGTCCCGAGATGAGTTTTGCGGGCGTGTGGTATGCGCTAGGTGCAGGGCAGCAAATTCACTTGATGCAATTGCCCAATGTTGAAGCGGGTTTGGTGCGCCCCGCGCATGGCGGGCGAGATCGGCATGTGGCGTTTGTGGTGGCTGATTTATCCCAATTGCAGGCTCGCTTAAATGCGGCTGGGGTGTGCTATACGATGAGCCATTCTGGGCGACCTGCCTTGTTTTGCCGCGACCCCGAGCAAAACGCGTTGGAATTTTTGGTTTTAGATATTTTTCCCGACGAGTGGTAAAACCAGTCGCTGTATGGAGGTGGCAGGTATGCTTGCACTAGTTAAAATGTGAGCATTTGCTAATAGATGGGTAGGTTGAATTATGCGTGTACTCGTAACAGGTGGTGCAGGATTTATTGGATCACACAGCGTGGAGGCTTTGTTAGAAGTCGGTGCGGAGGTAACGGTGCTGGATAATTTGTCCAGCGGCAAGCTGAGCAACTTACCCAAGTCAGCGCATTTACATTTTGTTCAGGGCGATATACGCGATGTGCCGACGGTTGAGAAAACCGTGCAAGGGATGACGCATGTGTTGCATCTGGCGGCACAGGTTTCGGTGACCGCCTCGATTATCGAACCCGTGACTTCCTTTACGCACAATATCCAAGGTTTTTTGAACGTGCTGGATGCGGTGCGTCGGCATAAGATTAAACGCATGGTTTACGCCTCCAGTGCGGCAGTGTATGGCACGCCACTGCAGTTGCCGTTGGATGAAAGTGCGTTAACCGCTCCGTTATCGCCCTATGGTTTAGAAAAAAGTGTCAACGATCAGTATGCTGCGCTGTACCACGCCTTGTACGGTGTGGCTGCGGTGGGGATGCGCTATTTCAACGTGTACGGCCCGCGTCAAGATCCCTCCTCAGCCTATGCGGGGGTAATTAGTCGATTTGCGGCAGCCATTGCCGATGATCAAGTATTGAGTGTGTATGGCGATGGTGGGCAGACGCGCGATTTTATTTTTGTCAAAGATGTTGCTCTTGCCAATGTGAGTGCCTTGCAACGCGAGGTGGTGGGCGTATGTAATGTTGCTACGGGTAGCAGCGTGACTTTGCTCGAACTGATTGATACCTTGGGGCATTGTGCAGGCAAACAACCGCAAATTGTACATGCGCCCGCTGCTGCAGGTGATATTCGTCATTCGGCGGCTAATCCCCGTCAAATGCGTGCTTGGTTTGGTGAACGAGAAATGACGACGTTGGCTGCGGGGTTGCAACAACTGCTCTCTTACCATGGCTAGATGGTGGTTGGCGGCACTCTGGCTCGTGGCGGGTTGGGCGTGTGCAGAACCGCTATCTATCGCGGTGTTTTACGGCGCGAATCCGCCTTGGGATGAGTTACACGCTTTTGATGTGGCGGTTGTCGAGCCCGAGCACGTGCCGCTCGCCAAAATCCAAGAATTCAAACAAACTGAGCTGTTCGCCTATGTTTCTGTGGGTGAGGTGGATAAGCATCGTGCTTACTTGGCAGATATACCGAAGGCGTGGCGTTTGGGCAAGAACGCTAATTGGGACAGCATCGTCATCGACCAGTCCCAGCCCGAGTGGCCGACATTTTATGCGCAGCACGTTATTCGACCGTTGTGGGAATCGGGGTATCGCGGTTTTTTTCTGGATACCTTGGATTCCTACCAATTGGTTGCTAAAACGGCTGAGCAGCGCGCCAGTCAAGAAGCGGGGTTGGTTGCGTTAGTGGGTGAATTGCGCAAACAATTTCCCGCGATTAAATTGATCTTCAATCGCGGTTTTGAAATTTTGCCGCAAGTGCATGAAGCTGTTTTTGCTGTCGCTATTGAGTCTTTGTTTCAGGGCTGGGATGCCGCGCGGCAAAGCTATCAACCGGTCAGCGAAAATGATAGAGCATGGTTGCAAAGTCAGATACAGACGATTCAAAGCAGCTACCACTTGCCGCTACTCATTATTGATTATGTCCCACCCGAGCAGCGCGAGTTAGCGCGCCAAACAGCCAAGCGCATCCGTGAGTTGGGTTTGATTCCTTGGGTTAGCAATAGCGCGCTCGATATGCTCGGCGTGGGTGAAATCGAAGTGATGCCGCGCAAGGTGTTGTTTGTCTACAACGGCGCAAACAATGAATTCGGACTGTTTGATACCTTTGCCAGTCGCTATGGCACTATGCCGCTTAATTACCTAGGTTATAGCGTGGAATATTTGGATGCACGTAAACCTTTGCCGAGCGATATTTTGACGGGGCGTTATGCGGGGGTCGTCGTGTGGCTGGACAAGTCGCCCGACACTGAAGCGGCTGCACTGGCCGCTTGGTTGCAGCGACAGCTTGCAGCTACGGTGCCATTACTGATCATGGGCGATATGAATTTTTTGTTAAGCGAAGACCGCGCTCAAACATTTGGAATGACCCCACTGAATAACAATGTTCGCTCAACGCGCTTACGCATCAAGCAACGCGAGGCGATTGCGCAATACGAAACCGAACCCTTGTTGGATCGCACCGCCTTCTTTCCGTTACATGCTGATCATGGGCGGGTCTTGCTTAGCTTGGAGAATGAACGTCACGAGGTACAAGAGGTTATTGCGCTGACTCCTTGGGGTGGCTACGCGCTTGGCCCTAACTCTTTGGTGTTTTTGCCGCAAGTACAGTCGGTAGCCAATGGCGAGGGTAACTCTCGTTGGGTAGTTAATCCTATCGAGTTCATGCGTTTAGCCCTTAAGTTACCCGATATGCCGGTACCCGATGTGAGTACTGATAGCGGCAGGCGTATGCTAATGGTGCATATGGATGGTGACGGTTTTTCTAGCCGAGCGGAGTTTTTTGGCGCGCCATATGCTGGGCAGGTTATGTTGGATCGGGTGTTCAAGAAGTTCGCTATTCCAACCACGGTTTCCATTGTACAAGCCGAAATTGCCCAAAATGGCTTGCATGGTAATGACTATCAACCCTTAGAAAAGATTGCACGCGATATGTTCGCCTTGCCGCATGTGGAGATCGCGAGTCACTCGTATTCCCACCCATTCTTTTGGCAAAAGAACTCCCCGTACAGAAAATCTTGGGATCAGAAAATTGTGGGCACCGATGACAGTGAAGGCTGGTATCGCTTACTGATACCCGGTTACGATTTTTCATTGATGGATGAAATTGTAGGTTCGATGAATTATATTCAGTCGCAGTTGGCTCCGCGTAATAAACCCGTCAAGTTGTTCCTGTGGACAGGCAGCTGCAATCCTGGAGTCGATGCGTTGCAAATCGCCTCAGAACATGAGGTGTTGGCGATGAATGGTGGCGACACACTGATTACACGAAGTACGCCTAGTATTTCTTTGGTTGCTCCGCTGGGGATACAAAAAGGTGATTTTTTTCAGGTGTATGCCCCGAATCAAAATGAAAATGTTTACACCAATGATTGGCTAGGTCCGTTCAATGGTTACGAACGCGCTATTGAGACTTTCCAACTAACCGAGCAACCTTACCGCCTCAAACCCATGGATGTTTACTTTCACACCTATTCCGCCTCTAAAGAGGCTTCGTTGAAGGCGTTGGATAAAGTGCTAACGTGGGCTTCCCAGCAGGAGACTACCCCCGTTTATGTTTCTGAATATATCAAAAAAGTGATGGATTTTAATCATCTGGTGGTGGCGCGCAGTCATGCCGGTTGGCGTATTCGCGGCGCAAACGAATTACGTCAGATACGTATGCCCGCCAGGATGGGGCTGCCAACTTTGCAAGTGGATTCGGGTGTCGTCGGTTTTAATTTGCATGGCGATAGTCATTACGTGCATTTGGCACAAAGCGATGTCTCGCTCAGTTTTACCTCGCAAGCGACGACGCAGCCTTATCTGGTGTCGGCGAATGCGCGAGTCACCGCGATGCGCCGCGCGCCCAAGACCATGCAATTCGATTTGCACGGGCATGTGCCTGTCGAGTTTGAGATGGCACTTCAGCCGAGTTGTGTGGTTTCGTCCAAGGGACGTATTCTGAACGCATTTAGCGGGCAAGGTAACGTTAGAAAATTTTCAGCTAATACGCATGACCTCCAAGATATACGCGTCGTCTGCCGATAGTCTGCGGCCCTCCAAACCACGGTCACCCCTGTTCTCGGTTTGGGCACTGCTAGGGTTTACTCTGCTCACGGCTGCGCCCTTGTTGCTCATCTTCCCAGAAAAAGAGCTGACCGAAAAAATTACCCATGCCCGTTTGGGCGATCCCGTGACGGTCAGTTATTTGATGACGCTGTTGCGTACCGAACCGAAAAATTTTGAGTTACGCCTGTTGCTAGTCGAACATAAACTTTACCTGGGTGAACTCAACGATGTGATGTCCTTGCTCGATCCTGTTTTGCAGCAAGACCAATCCGAATGGCATATCAAAGCCCATCTGTTGGAACTGGATTATCTGGCGCAATTGAGTGAGTCGCGCAAAGCAGATGCCAGCAAATTTGCGCGTATTTTGGCCTTGCGGCGCGGCAAAGTGCAAAGTCTGATGCAGAAACGTCTATCTAATTCGGAGCGGGAGTCTTTGGCGTTGCAGGCGATGAATTTGCAAGAATATGGTTGGGCTGCGGAGCTGTATCGTGCCTATGCCAAGGCCGATCCGCTCGCTAGGGGTGAGTGGTATCGTGCAGTGGCAACACGTATGCTGGCAGTACGCCAATATGAATTGGCCGCCGAATTTTATTTTATGGCGCGTCATCGGGCAGTGTTACGTAGTGAGCAGAAGCGATTTTTTTCGCTCGGCATTGGTGCGTTGATGTCGAACAGTCTGTTTACCGAGGCGATGCAGGCCGCCGATCAGCATCTGGGTAATCTGAGTGATGATCTCGAAACCTTGTATTTTTTGACTAAAACCGCATTGGCAGCGAACGATACAGTGCGCGCCCAGCGTTATGCCAAGAGCTTGTTACATCTTTCCTGGTTGGATGAAAAAGCCCGTGCTTGGGCGCGCTGGGATTTTAGTTTCATCAGTACCGCGCAGGCAAATGAACCGCTCGACGAGATGCCAAAAGTGCAGGGGATGCGTCCCTATCACGCCGAGTATTACGATTTGGCCTATACGGTATTTTTGGCCAATAGAAATCTTGACGATGCCTTCCGTGTCGCTGAGTCGGCAGTACGCCAAGTGTCAGACAATCAGTTGTGGCATCAGCGTTTGGCTGAGGTGGCTGAATGGTCTGGTAAACCTGATATTGCTTTACGCGAGTGGGGCTGGTTGATGCAACACGGTCATTCGCCAGCGGCGTTGCTGGCGATATTGCGTCTTGCTCCCGGTGCTCAGGAATATGGCATGCTGTTGGATGCTTGGATATCTCTGGCTAACAAGCAGCGTCTGGACAAGATACAAACAGATACCCTCGTCGAGTTGTTTGAAAAAACCGACCGTGTCCAAGAGGGGATAACGTTTTTATCCAAACAATATGAACGCAGCCATGATCCCATGTGGTTGGAGCGCACCGCCTATTTGGCGGAACGTTACGGTGATGAAGAGACCGCACAAGAGAGCTATCGGCGTTTGCTGGAACAGCATGATTTTAGAAGCGATATTTTATTTCGTATGGCGGCTTTTCAGATGAAACGGGAGCATGCTCAAACGGCACTGCTGCTGTTGCAGCGATACCGTAGTCGGGTAACCGCGTCGGACTCAACTTACTGGAAATTGTTAGCCGACTTGGCTTGGCGTTTACAGCAGGATGACGCGGCGAAGGATGCTTATCAGCACTTGGCATTGGGAAAGAAACTGGCTCTGGAAGATATTAGTCGTTACATCTTTTTGCTGGGGGATGGGCAGCGTGAACAAGTGGCCGCGCTATCCGAGTTGGGGTATCGGCAATTTGCCGAACGCGATATGTTGCTCTACGCCTTGGAAGTCTATGCTGCTTTGCATGATCGCAAGGCGCAGCAACGTTTGTTCGATAGTGCGGTGAGCAATGGCAAGCTCGATTTGAGTACGAGTGCACGCTTCTTTTTGTTGCGTGCGCAATTTCGCTATGAGTTAGGGTTGTTCAAGACGGCTCGTTTGGATTTTTTACATGCCGCCAAGATTGAACCAAATGACCAAAATATCCTCAACAGCTTTTTCTGGTTTTTAATTGATAGCCATGATCAAGCTGGGATACGTGAAATGATTGAATTGCTGAAGTCAAAAGATGCGTTGCGGGAGGCGTTTTATTGGCCCGCGCTTGCGGCAGGTTATCAAGTACTCGAACAGCCTAGGCAAGCCTTAAGTTATTTCACCGCACAGGCCAAACACAAGCCACAAGATTTCTTATGGCAGATCAATTATGCCGATGCGTTGGAGCAGGACGGGAAAATGGAATTGGCGACACGAACACGCCGTAACGCCTGGCTGTTATTAAGTGCCCAGCGGCCAACGATTACTGCTAACTTGCCTATAACTCCAGATATGCAAGCCGCGATTAGGTTGTTTATGATGAACAAACCCCACGATCCAACCCAGCAATTGTTTCGTTCTTTGTTGCGCCAAGATCGGCTGATTCAACAAAACCAAGCCAATAGCGAGTTGCTTGATCAGGCAATGTTGGTGTGGGCACTCTCCACCGAGCAGCAAGCCAATGCCAAAGCTTGGTTATGGTTGCGATACACGCATATGCAGGCATCGCAACAGCTTGACGCGGCACAGGGGACAGCCTCGACATTGAATGCGTTGCATCTGAGCCTGAGCGTAGCGATGGAGAGTTCGTCTCCGCTTGGCGAAGCGCGCGTTGTGCATGATGCGCCAGACGCGCAGTTGAGTATGTCGAGCGTAGTTTTATCGCTGGATAGTGAGTTGCGAGAAGTTCGGCAGAATGAGGTTGCGAGGAGTCCGAATATTTCCACTGTCAAGCAGCGGGAGACTCCAGTGTGGGCGAACTCGCTCATCGCGCTAGAGGAGAATGATACCGAGCTGCTAGGGCAATTATTTCGTCAGAATAAAGACAAAATTCCAGTCAAAAATCGGAGCGATACCGCTCAAGCCTTAGGTTCAATAGCCAATGCTCAGGATATTGTGTTTGAGAGTTTGACTAATAATCCCGACGATGAGGAGTTGCAAGCGCGGCAGCTCAATTATGGCTTGGCGACCAGCGGCTTTGTCGAGACCTCTTTACAGCACCAGCAGATTTCCACTTGGCAAGGCACGCAAGCTACCCTGTGGGCGGAAGCTCCGTACACCCGTGACGTGAGGGTAGGGATGTTGTTGGCGGGCACGAATCAGTCCAACAGCGATCACAGCTATATCACACCTAAGCAAGAGCAAGTCGGCGGACTGAGTGTTAAGGTGGAGAGTTTCCTGGGGCGTAGTGAGTTGCAATGGCAGCGACGACGCGAGTTCGCCAAGACGGATGCTTGGGTACTGAACCATGCCTGGAAAGCTAATGAGCGGTTGAATCTGCAAGCGCATGCGTTGTATCACGCCGAAACGAATGATAGCTTGGCTCTGCGCAGCATGGGCATGCAGAATAGTTTTTCTGGCAGTATTGATTATCGTTTAGGTCGACGCGAGTATTTGAATTTGCAGCCCAGTGTGATCGATTATTTTAGCCAACAGGGCGTGCCTCTGGGGCGTGGTAAGCAACTTGCCTGGGAAGTGGGTTATCACATTAGGCGTGATTACCCTGATTGGCGCGTGAGCTTGCATGGTTCTCGACAGTCTATCCGAGCCTTGCCGGCGGGTGTTGCAATACTGCCAACGAGTAGCCAGTTATATTCGCTTTGCAACAATTTTGGGCAATCCATCCAAACGCAATACAGCCATGCTTTCTTACCCTATCTAAATGCCTGTTTGACCCACAATCCCGCATCTGGCCTAGGTTACAATGGCGAGTTGGGTTGGGTGGGATCTTTGCTGGGGCACGATCAGGTGACGATCTCGTTCGGGCAAGGAATGAGTGCTGCCGTTTCGAGTCAGGGGCTGACGCGTGAGTTTGCGGTACGTTACCGTTATTTCTTCGATCAACATTAAGGAATTACTATGA
>JAVHPV010000268.1:0-1715 GCA_036170775.1 Gallionella sp.
TGTTGGTGACGCAGGGTGGTGTGCAGTTGGTTGCCAGCGATGTCACACAACGTGAGCCGCAGCAATTGGCTGAACGTTTTTTGGGCGAGGCGGACGTGGTGCTGGCGGAGGGTTTCTCGCTGTGTGCCACGCCCAAAATCGAAGTGCTGCGCCGCGCTTGCGCCAAGCCACCGCGTTGCACCATTGCGGACGGACTGACCGCCATCGTTACCGACATGGATGAGGTGTATCCGCAATTGCCGCATTTCGGGCTGGAAGACATCGAAGCCATCACGCAATTCATTCTCGCACGCAAATGATTTCAGACTGCACCGCGCTCATCTTGGCGGGCGGCGACTCGCGCCGCATGGGGCAGGATAAGGCACAACTGGTGCTGGACGGCGCGACTTTGCTGCAGCGCGTTACGGCCACGACGCAGGTGCTCTTCCCTCAAGTTGTCGTCAGCGTGCGACAACCGCGTGCCGAAGTGGACTTGCCGCAAGTGCGCGATGTGCAGCCGAAGGGTGGACCACTGGCGGGCTTGGCGGCGGGACTGGCTGAAGTGGCTACGCCGTGGCTGTTTGCCGTGGCATGCGACATGCCGTTTATCACGCCTGCTGTGATCAAGGGTTTGGCGGCCTATCGCGGGGAACATCAGGCGGTCGTGCCAGTTGTTGGTGGACACCCACAACCGCTGGCGGCTTTTTATGCGGCGAGTGCGCTGGAGATGATGCGTGCGAGTCTGGCGAGTGGGGATCGAAGTGTGCGTGGTGTGTTGCGCAGACTGGATGTGCGCTATGTGGACGAGGCGACCATGCGCGCATTCGATCCGCAACTGCACAGTTTTTTTGATTTAGATACGCCACAGGATGTGGCGCGGGTAATGAAGCAAGAGGGGAGTAGGGAATGAAATATCTGAAAGTGGTCGAAGCGCAGGGCATTATCTTCGCAACTCTGCAAACACTGGGCAGCGAGACTGTGACGTTGGCGCAGTCACTGGGGCGCATCCTTGCCGAGGAGGTGCGCGCCAACCGTGACTTGCCGCCCTATGATGTGTCGGCGATGGATGGTTTTGCGGTGCGTAGCGCGGATGTGGCGCAAGCCCCCGTTCGCCTCACTATCATCGAAGACATCAAAGCGGGTGATATGCCGACGCACACAGTGCAGATCGGGCAGTGCGCACGCATCATGACCGGTGCGCCCGTGCCAGCAGGGGCAGATGCTGTGATCCGCGTCGAAGATACGCAATCAATCTCGGCTACCGAAGTGCAAATCAACAAGGCCGTTCAGTCGGCACATGACGTGCGCCCGCAGGGCGAGAACATGAAGGACGGGCAAGTGGTGCTGACTGCGGGGACGGAGATCACCCCAGGTGTCATCGGCGTACTGGCGACGGTCAAGGCGGCGCGTGTCACCGTGTTCCGTCGTCCGCGCGTGGCGATCCTGTCCACGGGCGATGAATTGGAAGGTATGGATGAACCGCTCAATCCTAATAAGATTCCCGAATCCAATGGCTACGCGTTGATGGGACAGATGCAGGCAATGGGTATCGAACCCGTGCTGCTGGGCATCGCGCGCGACAATCCCGTCGAGCTGGAAAGCTATCTGCGGCGCGGCCTGGAATACGATGTGTTGCTGGTGTCCGGTGGCAGTTCGGTGGGTGTGCACGACTATGTGCGTCCCACCATCGAGAAACTCGGCGTGCAGATGAAATTCTGGCGCGTGGCGATGAAGCC
>JAVHPV010000269.1:0-1706 GCA_036170775.1 Gallionella sp.
CCCAAGCACGCCCCATCGCCGCTCGCCATGGCTTGATAGTTATGCTTGTCCAGCAACAACGTTTCCAGCGCGCCGACCTTTTCATCCAGATCATCAATGCGGCTGAATTGTGACGGCGTGGAGGGCAGTTCTAGCCATACGTTCCAATCATCGCGCAAGGTCTGCACCGTTTCGTTGGTCTGCGTGACCATTTTCAAGGCGTTGTCGCCGCACACGTCCACACAGATGGCGCAACCCTTGCAGGTGTAGGGGTTGATGGTGATGGAGAACAAGCCGCCGCTGCCTTTTTCCTTCTTCTCTTTTTGCGTCCAATACGGTTTAGTGGTGGCAAACTTAAAGCTGCCGATGCCGTCGCGTAGCAGGTTCAACTCGGCTTCCAAGCGCGCTCTTTCGTCGCCCGCTGTGGTGTCTTCTGCAAAGGCTTCGGTGATGGCGTTCGCCAATAGCGTGCGCACATCCAATCCGGCCTTGTCCAACCCAGCGCGCAATTTCTTTTCAATGGTACGACTGAATTTGCGTAGGAAGCGCGTGGGTCGTCCGCCCGTTTCAATCTTTTGGATGAGGCTGTTGAGGACATCGCTCGGGGTAGAGACCAAACCAGGAATGGCACTGTCTGGGCATTGGGTGTAGCACTCGCCACAGGCGGTGCAGTTCTCCGCGATCCACTCAGGCACTTCAAAGCGCACCCCAGTCATGTCGCGGTACACGCCGGTGATGGCGGGCACGATGGACATGCCGATGAAGGGATCAACTAGGTTGTCCGAGCCTTGCCCCTTCATGTAGAAGCTGCCCGTCTGTTCCCAGAAACGATGCACATCGGACTGCAAGCCATTGCCTTCAGGCAGTTGCTTAAGCATCACGGGCAGGGCGGGCGCGGCTTTGAGTTCGCCTTTGGCGCGCTGCCCGACTTTCATCTGCTCGGGTTTGATTTCAAAAAGTTCTTGGTAGCCGCGACGCACCACACGCAGGTTGTCTTCGACGATGCGTTTGCCCTTCTTGCCGAATTTGGCTTCGAGTTGATTCTCAATGGCGTTGAATAAAGTTTCTTCCGAAAGACCTGCGCGCTCTTTCACGTCGGAAGCACAGAAGAACGCACCTTGGAAAGCATTGCCCTGCATACGCAATTGCAAGTCAGGGTTGCTGGATTCGGCACGCGCGATCTTGAACGCATCCAGATAAAACACGCGAATTTTGTGATCCACGATGTACTGCTGGGTGCGCATGGGAAAGCTCTGCCACACCGCTTCGGCGCTGTCCAGATTGCTTTGGATGATGAACACGCCGCCGTCATTCAGTCCCTCCAGCGCGTTGGTGTGACCGAACACTTGCGGGTCGGGCGACATCACCACATCCACGCGGGTGTATTCGCAGTTGATGCGGATCGGTTCGGGTGCGGCGGACAGATAGTAGGTGGTGGGTTGCCCCTTCTTTTCCGAGCCGTATTTCGGATTGGCCTTGATGTCCCAGCCCAGCAGTTCAAACAGCGTCATCGCCAAGTTCTTGCCGGTAGTCACCGCGCCCCAACCGCCGATGGAGTGCATACGCACAGCAATCGCCCCTTGCGGTAGCAGGTTGGGATTCTCGCTGCCGCGCAACGCCATGCCCTTGATGCCAGGGTAAGCGGCTTGCAACTCTTGTTGACGGATTTCTTGTTTCGGATTGGCCGATTCGTCGCGCACGAAATCCACCGACAGGTAGTAGAACTT
>JAVHPV010000270.1:0-1693 GCA_036170775.1 Gallionella sp.
TGTTGCCAGTCCTTTTTTTATCTCTGTACTGCGAAAACTAGGAATGCTTAGTGTTCGCCAAGTACCGAAACGGTAATGCCCACAACAACATCAGTATGCAATGCAATGCTTACTGCATGATCGCCGATTTGTTTGATGTGTCCTTCAGCACTACGGACTTGAGATTTTTCAATTGCATGCCCTTGTGCAGCCAAGGCTGCAACAACATCTGCATTCGTCACAGAACCGAACAGCTTGCCATCCACACCCGCTTTTTGCACAATTTGCACGGTCAAACCTGCCAGCTTTTCGCCGAAGGCTTGCGCTTCAGCCAATTTGGCTTTGTCTGCCGCTTCGATCTCTGCACGGCGCGCTTCAAACTCAGCCATATTCGCAGCAGTAGCACGTTTTGCTTTGCCTTGAGGGATCAGGAAGTTACGGGCATAGCCGTTCTTCACTTTAACCACGTCACCCAATTGACCAACATTTGCTACTTTTTCCATCAAAATTATTTGCATGACTGTACTCCTTAGTGCAAATCAGTGTAAGGCAGCAAAGCCAAGAAACGGGCGCGCTTCACAGCGGTGCTCAATTGACGCTGATAGCGTGTCTTGGTACCGGTGATGCGAGCAGGAATCAGCTTGCCATTTTCAGAGATGAATTCCTTGAGGATATTCACATCTTTGTAATCTACTTCTGCAATCTTCTCAACGGTGAAGCGGCAGAATTTACGACGCTTAAACAGGTTGTTGCGACCTGGGCGTTTTTTGTCATCTTTCTTCTTGTCTGGACGAGCCATGATATTTCCTTATTCCAAAATTTATGTCGATACGCGCTTGCAGCTTACGCGGCAGCAGCTTCTACAACAGGCGCGGCACTTTCGTTCGGCACAGAGCGGGATTTTTCTTCCTTCATCATGGCGGACGGTTCAGTGACAGCGGTCTTGGTCTTGACAGTCAAATGACGCAAAACTGCATCATTGAAACGGAACGCGTGTTCCAGTTCGTCCAAGACTTCTTGGTTGCATTCGATATTCATCAGCACGTAATGTGCTTTGTGAATCTTTTGGATGGGGTAAGCCAATTGGCGGCGACCCCAGTCTTCCAGACGGTGAATTTGTCCTTCTTTCGAAGTGACCAGTGTGCGATAACGCTCGATCATGGCAGGCACTTGCTCGCTTTGATCGGGATGCACGATAAACACGATTTCGTAATGTCGCATTACATCTCCTTGTGGTTAAAAGCTCTCCGCGATGCGACGCGGTAGAGCAAGGTATGCGGAATCGACCATCGACCCCACAGGGGCGCGAATTATAGCGACTAAGTTCATATCGTCAAGCTGTTTGTCCACATCACTGATCAGTGATCGCTCATTGGGTTAAAATTCCCCCCAGTACCTGCACGTATTTCCAATACATTGTGATTTCCCTACCTGCTCCGCTACGCATCAGCCATATCCGCCAACGCTTGTACAACCTAGGCTGCAAACCCTGTCACGTAGATCGTCTACTGCGCGGCTGGATTCAGGCGCGTTCGTATGACCTCAAGGGTAGCCCTGCCGAAACATTCTTTCCCGCCGCATTGCGTAATGAGTTGCCCGCTATCGAGACAGAGTTAAATGAGCTGGCGCAGTTGCATGGTGAATTTTCTACCGTCATTCATGGAAACCATGATCTTCTGTACTCTCCAACCCTCCCCCACCCAGCGGGAGAGGG
>JAVHPV010000271.1:0-1690 GCA_036170775.1 Gallionella sp.
GCGCGGAGGTTTAATTTCGCTGTCGCGCATCGCTGCTTCGACATGGCGCGCCTCAACGTAATGGGTATTTTCGATAAACGCAGCCAGCAACGCCTTGTCAGCCAAGACATTGGCACGACGCATCAATCCACTTGAGGCCTGAGCTATGAGTTTTATCGCCGCTGATGCAAAAACATTCGGGCCGTGATAGTGCGCGGTGCGCATACGAAACATCAGGTAATTTTCTAAAATTTCTAAACTCAACGGCTGCATATTGAAGTGATGCACGATGCGGTCTTTGAGTTGGCGCATATTGGGCTGTTCAAGTTTTTCGTTAAGTTCGGGTTGACCGAACAGCACCAGTTGCAACAGTTTGAATTTGCCCACTTGCAGGTTGTACAGCAGGCGTAATTGTTCCAAGGTATCCAAGGGCATGGCATGTGCTTCATCCACTAACACCACGACCCGTTTCCCCTCCCGCGCTTTTTGCACCAAACAATTTTGAATGTCGCGCATGATGAGACCAACACGTTCTCCTGTGACGTTTAATTGCAGACCGTCCGCAATAGCGTAGAGCATTTCATCTCTGGACAAACTGGGATTGGCGAGGTAAATCGCCTCAATATGCTTGGGTAGTTTCTTGAGCAGCATCTGGCACAGCATGGTTTTCCCACTCCCCACTTCACCACTGACTTTGGTGATACCTTCCACTTCGCTAATGGAATAGATCAGCGCGTCCAAAATTTCTTGGCGATTCGCACCGCTAAAGAAAAAATCCGTGACGGGAGTTATTTTGAAGGGATGCTCACTCAGCCCGAAATGTTCCAAGTACATATCAGTTTATTTCCTTGCTGATGCCCAGCGTGTCGATACGACTATGGAGTGTGGTGCGGTTAATACCCAAAAGTTTTGCCGCCTCGCTGATATTGCCCGTAGCCAGTTCAAGTGCTTGTTTAATGCAAGTACGCTCTTGTTCGCGCAAGCTCAAATCCAAATTGAATTGCCCTGCTAAAAGTTTTTCCTTGAGCGAGGTATCCGCATAGGCCATGCTTGAGTCGCTAGACAGGGGATCAAATTCATCTTGAAGCTGCTCGCTGGAGACGGTCATATCTGGATATTTGGCACTTAAACGAATAACGATGTTGCGTAATTCCCGTGTGTTACCGGGAAAACTGTAGTTTTCCCAAAGCTGCTGCGCTGTTGCTGACAGCACAAAAGGAAGTTGGTGCAATTGTTGTGCATAAAAAACTCGGAAATGTGCTAACAACAGTAGTTTGTCTGTACCCAATTCGCGTAGCGGGGGGGGCTGTATGGAAAAAACGTTGAGACGATGATAAACGTCCCCACGAAAAGTTCCCGCTTTAACCGCTTCGCGCAAATTACGATTGGTGGCGGCGATAATGCGTGCATTACTCTTACGGGTGGCCGTTTCACCGACGCGCTGATATTCGCCATTTTCTAGAACGCGCAACAGTTTGGTTTGTAGCTCTAGTGGCAACTCACCTATCTCATCAAGAAACAGCGTCCCATTTTCCGCGTCTTCAAAAAAACCTGTTTGCGCATTGGTCGCGCCTGTGAAAGCTCCCTTGCTGTGACCAAACAAGGTCGCTTCTAATAGACTAGGCGAGATGGCTGCGCAATTGAGCACCTTGTACGCTGCCCTTGGTTGTCCGCCTAGTTGTTGTAACGCCGTAGCAATCAGCTCTTTACC
>JAVHPV010000272.1:0-7848 GCA_036170775.1 Gallionella sp.
GCGACTTGGGCAATGGCACGGTTATGGTCGAGACGCATCATTGCGGTGAAATTGCGTGGGTCGAGGTCGGGTGCGTTTTTCATGGCAATGAGCGCGTTAGTATTGGCTGGGTTGCCCACCACCAATACTTTGACATGGCGGGCAGCGAGTTCATTGAGCAGCTTGCCCTGCGCAGAAAAAATCGCGCCATTCGCTTCCAGTAAATCTTTGCGTTCCATGCCTTTGCTGCGTGGGCGTGCACCAATCAACATGGCCACTTCCGTGTCTTTGAAGGCCACGCGCGCATCATCCGTAATGATAATTTGTTGCAGTAATGGAAAGGCGCAATCTTCCAACTCCATCATTACCCCACGCAACATTCCTTGCGCCTGCGGCAAGTCGAGCAATTGCAAAATAATCGGCTGCTCACGTCCCAACATGTCGCCATTGGCGATGCGAAACAAGGTGGCGTAACCGATTTGCCCTGCTGCGCCAGTGACGGTGATACGGATAGGTGCTTTCATGGTTTTCTCCGAGGGTTGATGAATGCCAACATGATAAGCACTTCATTGTTTTTTTGTTAGTGAAAAGGTGTAGGATTGCACACATTCTTTGAACATAGGAATGAGCGTAAAAATGCAACCACCTCGCCCCAAGCATCTTGCTATACACCTAATAAAACTGCCGCTTCCAGGCATTGTTTCCATCTTTCATCGAGTGACCGGCGTAGGGCTTTTTTTGTGCTTACCGATACTGTTATGGGCACTACAAAATAGCCTCAGCTCGATAGAAACTTACACTCAACTTACGGAGGTTATTTCACACCCTGTGGTGAAGTTATTTTTCTTGGCATTGATGTGGGCATTTTTACATCATTTTTGTGCGGGGCTACGTTATTTGGCGATAGATTTACATTGGGTACGCAACTTAGCGCAGGCACGCAGCAGTAGCAAAATGGTGCTCGTAGTGAGTTTGCTGCTGACGATTATCTTGGGAGTGAAATTATGGTGAGCCGTACAGTGGTCGGTGCGCATTATGGTTTGCGCGATTGGTTGATACAGCGTGTTACGGCGGTGGTGATGGCTCTTTACAGCGTGGTGCTGGTGGGCTATCTGCTAGGGCAAGGTCATATTGATTACGATGTTTGGACGAGTCTTTTTTCCAGCCAGTGGGTGCGCACGTTTTCCTTGTTGTTTGTATTGAGTGTGTTTTATCACGCATGGATTGGCGTGCGTGACATCGTGATGGATTACGTCAAACCGGCGAGTGTGCGTTTAGTGATTCATTCGCTCGTCATACTGGCGTTGCTGCTGTATACCATCTGGTCTATCCAAATTTTGTGGGGAATGTAATGGCGATTGCAAAACGGACGTTTGATGTAGTAGTAGTCGGCGCAGGTGGTTCGGGAATGCGCGCTGCCTTGCAACTGGCACAAGAAGGCTTGAAAGTTGCGGTGTTGTCCAAGGTGTTTCCCACGCGTTCGCATACCGTGGCAGCACAAGGCGGTATTGCCGCTTCATTGGGTAACATCAATGAGGATAACTGGCATTGGCATATGTACGATACCGTGAAAGGTTCTGATTATTTGGGTGACCAAGACGCGATTGAGTATATGTGTCGTGCCGCGCCTGAAGTGGTGTATGAGTTGGAGCACTTTGGGATGCCGTTTGATCGCTTGGATAGCGGCAAAATTTACCAGCGTCCCTTTGGTGGGCATATGCAAGAGTATGGCAAATCGCCTGTGCAACGTGCCTGTGCGGCGGCTGACCGCACGGGACATGCCATGTTGCATACCTTGTATCAACAAAACGTCAAAGCCAATACCAATTTCTTTGTGGAATGGATGGCTCTTGATTTAATCCGCGATGAAGCGGGCGATGTACTCGGGGTGACGGCACTAGAAATTGAGACGGGTGAAGTGATGATATTCCAAGCCCGTGCGACCTTGTTTGCAACGGGTGGCGCAGGGCGCATTTTCCAATCCAGTACCAACGCTTTCATCAATACCGGCGACGGTTTGGGGATGGCGGCGCGCGCAGGCATTCCACTTGAAGACATGGAGTTTTTTCAATTTCACCCCACGGGTGTCTATGGGGCGGGCGTACTCATCACCGAAGGGGTGCGTGGTGAAGGGGGCTATTTGGTGAATAAAAATGGCGAACGTTTTATGCCGAATTACGCACCGAATGCCAAAGACTTGGCGAGTCGTGATGTGGTATCGCGTGCCATGACCATCGAAATCAACGAGGGGCGCGGTTGTGGCAAACATGGCGATCACGTGTTTCTTAAGCTGGATCACTTGGGGGATGATGTTATCAAGCAACGACTCCCTGGGATACGCGAGATCGCGCTGAAATTTGCCCATGTTGATCCTGCCAAAGCACCAATTCCAGTAGTACCTACCGCGCATTACATGATGGGCGGCATTCCCACCAACTATCATGGGCAAGTGGTCGCACCTTACAAGACAGGCCCCGATGAAGTGGTGCATGGTTTCTATGCGGTGGGTGAATGTGCGTGCGTGTCGGTGCATGGCGCGAATCGTTTGGGCTGCAACTCATTACTCGATTTGTTAGTGTTTGGTCGTTCCGCAGGACGGCAGATTATCGAAGATTTGAAGAGCAATCCCCATCCAAAACCACTCCCTGCGGATGCAGCTGATCGACCTTTAGCGCGGTTGGCACGTTTGGAAAGTCAGCGTGGCGGCGAGCGGGTCGCTGAAGTGGGTGATGCCATGCGCCGTAGTATGCAAAAGCATTGTGGTGTGTTTCGTTTTCCTGCGTTGCTGGCAGAAGGCGTTACCCAGATTAAGCAGGTTGCCGAGCGTGCAGCCCGCACCGAGGTGGGCGATAAGAGCAAGGTGTTCAACACTGCACGTATCGAAGCCTTGGAATTAGATAATCTGATTGAAGTCGCCCAAGCCACCATGATTGCGGCCAATGCTCGGCAAGAAAGTCGTGGCGCACATGCGCGTGAAGACTTCCCTGAGCGCGACGACGTGAACTGGCTCAAACATAGCTTGTATTTCAAAGAAGGTTACCGTTTGGACTACAAACCGGTGCGCTTGAAACCGCTCACGGTGGATTCCTTCCCGCTCAAAGCGCGGGTGTACTAGGGAGATGGCAAGATGAAATTCCGCATTTATCGCTACAACCCCGATACTGACAAAGCCCCTTATATGCAGGATTACACCCTGACGATTGAAGCGGGCGACATGATGTTGTTGGATGCCATTCTGCTATTGAAAGAGCAGGACGATACCTTATCATTGCGCAAATCATGCCGCGAAGGTGTGTGTGGTTCGGATGCCATGAACATCAATGGTCGCAATGGCTTGGCGTGCATTACGCCCTTATCTTCGCTGAAACAACCGATTGAATTGCGCCCTTTGCCTGGGCTGCCTGTAATACGCGATTTGATCGTGGATATGACGCAGTTTTTCAAGCAATATCATTCCATAAAACCGTACCTGATTAACAACGATCCACCGCCTGAAACCGAGCGTTTGCAGTCCCCCGCACAACGTGAACACTTGAACGGCTTGTACGAATGTATTCTGTGCGGTTGCTGCACCACTTCGTGCCCCTCGTTCTGGTGGAATCCTGATAAATTCGTCGGCCCAGCGGGGTTGCTACAAGCCTATCGCTTTATTGCGGATACGCGTGATCAGGCGACCAGCGAGCGTTTAGATGACTTGGAAGATCCGTATCGTTTGTTCCGTTGCCACACCATTATGAACTGCGTGGATGTCTGCCCTAAGGAGTTGAACCCTACTGAAGCGATCGGGCACATCAAGGATTTAATGACGAAACGCTTGGTATGACAACGCAGCCTGAGCTCCCCGCTTTGATCGCCGCAACTTCGACAGCGCAACTGGCAGACCCTGCTATATTGCAGCGAGTACGTTGGCGTTGTCGGCGTGGCTTGTTAGAGTTAGATATTGTGCTGGGACGCTTTGTAGAGACTTATTACGCCACCTTAAATGATGCTGAACTGGCGGTTTTTGACCAGTTTTTAGATATGCCTGACACCCTGTTTTGGGATAGGGTGTCAGGCAAGCAAAACGATATTCCAGAAGCACAGCGCGCCCTACTGGAAAAAATACGCTCGGTGTAACCGACGAACATACTTTGGAAGAGGAAACAATGATGGAAAACACTTCAACACGCGTCGCAACCTTGACCTTGGACGATGGACGGCAAATTCAATTGCCGATTTTATCTGGCACCTTAGGCCCTGACGTGTTGGATATACGCGCGCTAGGCAAGCTGGGATTGTTCACCTATGACCCCGCGTTCTTTTCTACGTCGAGCTGTACTTCCAACATCACTTTTATTGATGGTGAAGCGGGCTTGTTGTATTACCGTGGCTATCCCATTGAGCAGTTGGCCGAGCAATCTGACTTTTTGGAAGTGTGTTACTTGCTGCTAAATGGTGAGTTGCCTACGCTGGAACAAAAAACTGAATTCAACCGTTCCATCACGCATCACACCATGGTGCATGAGCAACTGTCACGATTCTTCCACGGCTTCCGTCGTGATGCGCATCCAATGGCGGTGATGGTCGGTGTGGTGGGCGCGTTATCCGCGTTCTATCACGACTCACTGGACATTACCAACAAACACCACCGCGAAGTCTCCGCGCAACGTTTGTTGGCGAAAGTGCCGACGATTGCTGCGATGACGCATAAGTACAACATTGGCGAACCGTTCATGTTCCCCAAGAACAAATTCACCTTTGTTGAAAATTTGATGTACATGATGTTCGCCACTCCCGCCGAAGACTATGTACCCAATCCGATTTTGGTGCGCGCACTGGAACGCATTTTGATTTTGCATGCCGATCACGAACAAAATGCCTCCACCTCGACGGTACGCTTGGCGGGGTCGAGTGGCGCGAATCCGTTCGCCTGTATCGCATCGGGTATTGCCGCTTTGTGGGGCCCAGCACACGGCGGAGCCAATGAAGCGGCGTTGAAAATGCTGGAAGAAATTGGCGATGTGTCACGCGTGGAAGAATACGTGCAGGGCGTAAAAGATAAAAAATATCGGCTGATGGGCTTTGGTCACCGTGTTTATAAAAATATGGATCCGCGTGCTTCAGTGATGCGCCAAACCTGCTACGAAGTATTAAAAGAGCTGCATCTGGAAAACGATAAATTATTCCAATTGGCGATGACGTTGGAGCAAACCGCGTTGAGTGACCCTTACTTTATCGAGCGCAAGCTGTATCCGAACGTCGATTTTTATTCAGGAATCGTGCTGCGTGCTTTGGGTATCCCCATCAATATGTTTACCGTCATTTTCGCGGTTGCCCGTACTATTGGGTGGGTGTCGCAATGGAATGAAATGATCGCGGATACCGACCAAAAAATTGGTCGCCCACGCCAGTTGTATCGTGGTGCGACACGGCGTGATTACGTCCCTTTGATTAAACGTTAAGCACGGCAATTTGCTATGAACGCCCCCGAAAATAATTACATGCAGGCGATGCAGAACAGCTCTGCGCTGTCTGGCGGGAACAATGTTTTTGTGGAAAGTCTGTATGAAGACTATTTGCAAAATCCCGCCAGTGTGCCAGCGACTTGGCGTAGCTATTTTGATCAACTGCAATCCAGTAAGCCAACGCCAGATACGGCGCATAGTCCGATACAACGCGCCTTTTTAGAGTTGGCTAAACATCAAACTGCCGCGCCTGTGTATGCCGATGACACGCGCAAGCAGGCTTCTGTGTTGCAACTCATCAATGCGCATCGTTTTTTGGGCGTACGTGTTGCCGATCTTGACCCGTTAAAACGCCATCCCAAGCCAGAAGTGGTCGAGTTGAACTTGTCCTATTACGATTTGGGCGAAGCGGATATGGATAGCACGTTCTTCACTGGCTCGTTGGTCGGTGGCGCGCGTATGACATTGCGCGAAATCCTGCAACGCCTACGCCGTATCTATTGCAGCAGTATCGGTGCAGAGTACATGTATATCAGCAGCGTGCCGCAAAAACGCTGGATACAAGCCCGCTTAGAGGGGGCTGCGGGCGAACCGAATTATTCTCCTGAAACTCAAAAACGTATCTTGGAGCGGCTCACGGCGGCAGAAGGTTTAGAACGCTATTTGCACAACAAATATGTGGGGCAAAAACGCTTTTCACTGGAAGGTGGCGATACGCTGATTCCTTTGCTGGATCATCTGCTGCAACGTGCGGGTGAGCAAGGCATTAAAGAATCGGTCATTGGTATGGCGCATCGCGGGCGACTCAATGTGTTGGTGAATACGCTCGGCAAATTACCCAAAGATTTGTTTGCGGAATTTGAGGGGATACATAGCGAACATCTCGCCTCTGGCGATGTGAAATACCATCAAGGCTTTTCCTCTGATATTGCCACTCCAGGTGGGGCGATGCACCTCACCTTGGCATTTAATCCTTCCCATCTTGAAATTGTGAATCCTGTTGTCGAAGGAGCCGTGCGCGCGCGTCAACATCGGCGTGCTGACCACAAAGGCAAACAGGTGTTGCCGATCTTGATTCATGGGGACGCGGCATTGGCAGGGCAGGGGGTGAATCAAGAAACCCTGAATCTCTCACAAACGCGCGGTTATGGCACTGGCGGGACGGTGCATATTGTGGTGAATAATCAGATTGGCTTTACCACCTCTGATGCGCGCGATACCCGTTCATCCTTGTATTGCACCGACGTGGCAAAAATGATTGAAGCCCCCATTTTTCACGTCAATGCGGATGATCCTGAAGCGGTGCTGTTTGTGACCGAAATTGCGCTGGATTTCCGCATGCATTTTGCTCGTGATGTGGTGATTGATATGGTGTGTTTCCGCAAGCTGGGACACAACGAACAAGACGAGCCGCTGGTGACACAACCTTTGATGTATCGCAAAGTCAATCAGCATCCAGGGACGCGCGCTTTGTACGGTCAAAAGCTGGTAGATGCAGGCGTGTTGTCCGCATCCGGCCCCGATGAAAAGGTTGCCAACTATCGTCAGGCGATGAATGAAGGCGTTAATCCGATACAGCCCGTCTTGACCGACTTCAAACGTGAATATGCCGTGAATTGGTCGAAATACAAAAGCACACTTTCTTGGCGTTCACCCGTTAGCACTTGTTTGCCGTTGCAACGCTTTCAGTATTTGGCGCAACGTTTGGTGAGCCTTCCCGAAGGTTTCAAATTACATCCGCGTGTGGAAAAAATCATTGCTGATCGGCGTGCGATGGGCAAGGGGGAATTAGATTTAGATTGGGGGATGGCGGAAAATCTCGCCTATGCCAGCTTGGTGACTGAAGGTTGTCCAATTCGTTTATCGGGCGAAGATTGCGGGCGCGGTACGTTCTTCCATCGCCATGCTGTGCTGCACGATCAAAACCGTGAACACTGGGATAAAGATGCTTATATTCCGTTGCAAAATATTGCGCCTGAGCAGGCTGATTTT
This sequence comes from Gallionella sp., assembly GCA_036170775.1. Classification (GTDB taxonomy): domain Bacteria; phylum Pseudomonadota; class Gammaproteobacteria; order Burkholderiales; family Gallionellaceae; genus Gallionella. The sequence continues at coordinate 7,416 of JAVHPV010000272.1, forward strand.
GCGGTGATAGATTCAATTTTGTCCGAAGAGGCGGTGCTCGGATTTGAGTATGGTTTCGCTACCGCAGAACCTGACACTTTAACCATTTGGGAAGCACAGTTTGGCGATTTTGCGAATGGTGCGCAGGTGGTGATAGACCAATTTATTGCGTCGGGCGAAGCCAAGTGGGGGCGTTTGTGCGGCTTAACCATGTTGTTACCGCACGGCTACGAAGGGCAGGGGCCTGAGCATTCATCGGGGCGTATTGAACGTTATTTGCAGCTCTGTGCAGATTACAACATTCAGGTGTGCATACCCTCCAACGGTGCGCAAATTTTTCACCTGCTGCGCCGCCAAGCATTACGTCCTTACCGCAAGCCACTGATTGTATTAACCCCCAAGAGCTTGCTGCGCAGCAAAGATGCCGCATCCCCGCTCAGTGATTTTACTGAGG
>JAVHPV010000273.1:0-7838 GCA_036170775.1 Gallionella sp.
TTGAATAGCTCAGTCCAATTCATATCGCAGTCTTCCAGTAAGGCTTCAAACAAAGCCAAGCTGGTGCGATGGGCTGCGGACAGCCCCACCAACAAATCAAGTTTCTGCAAAAGACTGAGTTGTGTCAGCACGTAGTATTGGTTATCGAAGGGCACAGACTTTTGTCGTAAGTTGAGCTGGGCTTGCATTTCCATGCGGGTGAGGGCGATGTCGCCATGTTTATGTTGAAGCTCGGCAGAGAGCATGAAGTGCCAAATGTCGACCAGCTCCATGCGTAACTGAGCCATGTCGCAGTCTTGTTTTTTCCACCACTTCCAGCCGTGATGTTCAATGGCTTCCACAGCTTCAACTTGAGTCGCGCGATACCAATTATTGTTTGCCGCGATCCAGTCTGGATTGACTTTGCTGTTCATGCCGTGTTGCAGATCAAGCATGGTAACGAGCTGTGTTTCAGTAAGTGTCATGATCTTCGTTGGGTGATTTTCGAGCGGCGCATTTTACCGCTATCACGCTCATAATTCAGCCTTTAGCTCAGGCAATCTAGGGGGCTGGATTGGGGTAGAGCTGATGCACGGCTTCAATTTCTGCTAAGAGTTCGGCAGAAAGCGTGATCTTTACACTGTCGAGATTTTCTTGCAGTTGTGCCAAAGTGGTTGCGCCGAGGATGACGCTGCTGGTGAACCAGCGACTCCGTGCGTAAGCCAGTGCGAGGTGGGTTGGGCTGATGCCAGCCTGTTGCGCAATTTTTGTGTATGCCGCCGTTGCCACAGGAACATTGGGCTTCTGATAACGTTGACTAAAGCTAGGGAATAGCGTGATACGTCCCGATGCGTTGGGATTTGCTTGATATTTTCCCGTCAGCCAGCCGAAGGCGAGGGGACTATATGCCAATAACCCAACTTTGCCGTGTTGACAGGTTTCCGCAAGGCCGTTTTCAAAAGTGCGATTCATTAGATGATAGGCGTTTTGAATAGAAACAATTTTGGGTAGGCCGAGTTGTTCAGCGCAACGCAAAAACTCACTCACGCCCCACGGTGTTTCATTACTCAGTCCAATGTGGCGAATCTTCCCCGCCTCGACCATTTTCGCTAACGCCTGCAATTGTTCTGCGATGGGCACGCTGTCATGCTCTAGCGCAATGTTATAGCTTGTGCCACCAAACATTGGCACGTAACGATCGGGCCAATGAATTTGATAAAGGTCGATATAGTCGGTTTGCAAGCGACGCAAACTGCCCGCCACGGCAGCTTCGATATGGGCAGCATTGATGCGCGGGCCATTGCGTATCCAAGCAAAACCACGTGCCGGCCCCGCAATCTTGCTGGCGACGATAAGTTGCTCACGCGCTTGATGTTTTAGCCAGCTACCAATATAACTTTCGGTGCGATGCACTGTTTCGGCGCAGGGTGGGACGGGATACATTTCAGCAGTATCAATAAAATTTACGCCATGTGCGACCGCTAGGTTAAGTTGCGCATGGGCATCGCTCTCGCTGTTCTGTGCGCCGAAGGTCATGGTGCCTAAGCTCAATGATGAAACGTGCAGGTTGCTACCGCCTAATTGCCGATATTCCATGTTCACTCCTGGCTAAGTTGTATCGCTAGGGATTGCATTGCAGCCTCGGATAGACTGTTCAATGCAATGTGCCGAGCTTGTTTAAGTAGGGCATAGTGTTGGTTTGTTGCGCGCAAATAACTGGGGTCGTAATGCAGGGTGAGTAACTCGCTTACCAGCGTAAAAAAGTCTTGCTTGTGTATCAAATTCGTCCAGTGTGCCAGTCTCTCCGTGCCATGAAAACGATGTAATGCTTGCAAATGTTCTATGAGTATTTCTGGATGACTCAGGTAATGTTGGTAGTCCTCTAAGAGTCCTGTTACGCGCAGTTCAAGATTGGTCTCTAGCGATAAGCACTCGCTGCTATGCATGGCCGTCACTAGGGCATCAGGTAAAGCAATGTTGCCAATTTTATTGCTTTCGGCCTCGACATAAACAGGGTGGCTCAGGTTAAATTTTTGCAGTGCGGCGAGCAGCAGGCTATCGAAGCCTTTTTGTGCGGGCTGAATGTGGTCTGGCCATTTACCCAACACCGAACCGCGATGCTGGGCGAGTGCTTCGAGGTCGAGCACCTGCGCACCTTGGCTGGCTAATGCGGTCAACAAACGACTTTTTCCTGAGCCTGTTGAGCCACAAATCACCCGTAGCTTTAGTTGACTGGGTAACACGGTCAGTTTATCCAACACCTCGCGCCGATAAGTTTTATAGCCGCCTTCTAGTTTGTGTGCTGCCCAACCGACTTGAGCGAGAATAATGCTCATCGCACCGCTGCGTTGCCCTCCGCGCCAGCAATAGACTAAGGGGCGCCATGATTTTGGATGTTGGCTAAAGGTGGTTTCTAAATGCGTCGCAATGTTTTTTGCCACCATCGCCGCGCCCACTTTGCGAGCCGCAAAAGGCGAGACCTGTTTGTATAAAGTGCCTACCGTAATTCGTTCTTGATTGGAGAGCACCGGGCAATTGATTGCGCCAGGGATATGATCTTCAGCAAATTCAGCGGGGGTACGTACGTCGATAATGTCGTCAAATTCACCGAGCTGTGTTAGGTTCGCAGTTCTAAATAACATTGGTTTAACGAGGAATGATCCATGTCTGAAGTGAAATTGACGCAATTGTCGCACGGTGGTGGATGCGGCTGCAAAATAGCTCCCGCTTTATTGCAAGAAATTTTAGGTGAAGCGAAAGCCAAGCTACCCTTTCCCAATTTGTTGGTGGGAACGGAAACGAGTGATGATGCTGCGGTTTATCGACTCAACGATAGTCAAGCCGTCATTGCGACCACCGATTTTTTCATGCCTATTGTGGATGATGCTTTTGACTTTGGGCGCATTGCGGCAACTAATGCTTTGTCCGATGTATATGCTATGGGTGGCACGCCGATCATGGCGTTAGCGATCGTGGGTATGCCCATTAACAAGCTTCCCGTCACAACTATCCGCGCCATCTTGCAAGGCGGTGAAGCTGTCTGCCAAGCAGCGGGGATTCCTTTGGCGGGCGGACATTCGATTGATGCGCCCGAGCCTATCTATGGACTGGTCGCCTTGGGGGTGGTGCATCCCGACCAGCTCAAGAAAAATAGTGCGGCAAAAGCAGGGGATGTCCTCATCCTAGGGAAGGGGTTAGGGGTGGGGATTCTCGCGGCCGCATTGAAAAAAGAGGTGCTGTCTGCGGCGGGTTATGCACAGATGATTGCCGCGACCACCCAACTCAATGCCGTGGGAGCTCAATTGGCGAACCTCACGGGCGTACATGCGATGACCGATGTGACGGGGTTTGGCTTGGGCGGGCATTTGTTGGAAATGTGTCGCGGTTCGGGATTGTCAGCACAAATCAAATTTTCTCAAGTGCCGATTTTGTCTGAGGCCTTGCCGCTGGCACAGCAAGGCTATGGACCGGGAGCGATTGAGCGCAATTTGTCCAGTTATGGGCATGATATAGAATTTTCCGAGCAATTGGCCTCATGGCAACATCGCCTGTTGGCCGATGCGCAGACCAGCGGTGGCTTGTTGGTAAGCGTAGCAGCAGAAAGTGCGGTAGAGGTCTTAGCGTGTTTTAATCAAGCGGGATTTACGCAGGCCAGTGTCATAGGCAAGCTACAATCAGGTGTGCCACGCTTATTCATAAGCTGAGTATTTTTTGGCACTGCCACGCACTTTTGCGGCAGGATATTTCATTGCGTTTTTGTCGATTTTATCCAGAGCGGCTTGATGTAAATCTACGTTGAGTTTGTCAGCCAGGCGCACCAGATACAGCAATACATCGGCGAGTTCTTCAGCAACGGGTGCGGTTTGGTGTGAATCGAGATGCTGCGATTGTTGCTCAGTGAGCCATTGGAAATGTTCCATCAGTTCGGCGACTTCCACCATCAACGCCATACTGAGATTTTTCGGCGAATGAAACTGATTCCAGTCACGTTCTTCTGCAAAATTGCGTAACTTATCGCGCAACACCAGTAAGTCAGAAGAGTCAGGCATTGCTTAGAGCGTCAGTTCTTTTGCGTTGAGTAACTGCTCGTTTTCTTTGGCTAACGCATTGATTCTGGCGTTCGCTGCTTGCAGTTTTTTGAACATCGCTAACAGCAAGGCTTTGTTCATGTACATCTGCGTTTCTTTGTCTATTTCATTCATATCCGACTTGGTGATTTCCAACGCGATGACTTCGCCGTCCGCAGTCACGGTAGCCAAACGCCTTTGAATATCTTGAGAGAAAAATGCGCCTTCGCCGATACATTCACCACTAAAGATACTTCCGACCTTTTTCCCCTTTACGGATACTGTAGCTGTGCCGAACATAATGACGTAAAAAGAAGTCATTACGTCATTTTCTTTAGTAATTACTTCACTTGCTTTGAAGGTAATGATGTTGGATAGTTTCACCAAACGAGCCAGCCATTCGTCAGGAATAGCATCAAAGAACGAACACTTGCGCATCTCATCAAATTGATGCGATGAATAGTTGGCAAAGCGTTTGGTAAAGCTTTCCAAGCTTGCCAAGATGTCTTCGTTAATGCTGTCGGACTCGCTCATCTACCTTACTCCCTAGGGCTGGTGCATCTGTAATATGTCTAGTGTCACGCGCAATTTACCGCAACATGGCGCAATGCTCAATCGGATTTCCAGTGGCTTACCCTAGCTACCGTATGTTTAGCCTTTCGTCTTGACTAAAAATACCGTAATTTCTTCACGGTCATGGTAAAGCTGTTTCGCCAGTAAGCGATAGTTGATACCTTCCTCATCCAAACGTTTGCGGATATTGTTGAGTGCGCTATCAACCGCTTGGAGGCGTTGTTTCATCGGCAATTTCAAATTAAAAATGGCATGTTTACACCAGCCTGCGACGAACCATGCGCTGATTAGTTCAGCAACTTTGGCAGGTTTTTCTACCATGTCGCAAATCAGCCAATCGACGGCTTTACGGGGTGCAAATTTGAAACCATCTTGACGTAGGTGTTCGACCAACGGGTGTTTTGCAAGGATGCCTTTCATCGGGCCATTATCGACGGCAGCAACACGAATGCCACGTTTGACCATTTGCCAAGTCCAGCCGCCTGGGGCAGCTCCTAGATCAACAGCCGTCATACCACTGCGCAATAAACGGGTTTGTTCGGCACGATCCATAAATACATCAATTGCTTCGGCTAATTTTAGGGTGGAGCGGCTCGGAGCTTCGGCGGGCATGGATTGCCGCACGATACCCATCACAGCAGCTGCGCTATTGTGTGGGTTGCTTGTGCCAATCACGACCGAGGATTTATTGGGGAAAAATAGGTGTAGGCGCATGCCACGCGGATCGTCACTTAAACGACCTTGCTCGCGTAAAGCCGCTTCCAACAACGGTTGAAAGCGGCGCGTGAAAGAAGACACGGTTTTTCCTTCATTTGTATCAGCCACCTCTAACCACAACGTACCAAAACTGCCTGTTAATTGCGTGCTGGCTGCCAGTATCGGGCTGAGACGATCACGTTCGGGTAAAGCCGCAATGACTTGATGTACTTGGATAAGTTGCCGCGCAAAAATCAATTCACGGAAATTAAGCTGTTGCTGATTTAACGAAATTTGCACAAAACCGCTGTCGTTAATAATGGCAGGCTGTTCAGCCAGTACTGGGCGTTGTAAGCGCGCCTGACGCAAAGCTTCCTGCGCACATTCTTGTTCAAAACCAGGGCGGCAGTAGAGTAGCCAATCAGTGTTCATAGTGTCTTTCAACTTTCAATGTCGGCACGCAAACGTGGCAGATGGATATGCCAACGTATCGCTATAAGTCGGATGACGACAATGCTGCTCATCGCCAATAAAATAGCGAGGTTGTGCGAAACATTGTGATTATCCAATACGATTAAGAGTAACGCCCCTGCCAACGAAGCGGTGGCGTAAATATCAGTACGAAAAATAAGCGGGATTTCATTGCACAAAATATCACGTATCACGCCACCGAACACCCCAGTAATTACGCCCATCAATGCGGCAATTAACCAAGGGGTATCCAGTTTCATCGCCACACTGGTGCCTATTACCGTAAACAACGCGAGTCCGATCGCATCAGGAATCAGGAAGAAATTCTTGGGTAAACGCACATGTCGCCCAAGGAAAAAGGCGAGGGTGGCCGCACTCATGCCAACCACCACGTAGATAGGGTCATGTATCCAATATACAGGCAAACGTCCCAGCAAGATGTCGCGCAACGTTCCACCGCCGATTCCCGCAATGATGGCGATCACCACCACCCCAAACCAGTCTAATTCACGGCGACGTGCTTCTAGCGTGGCGGTAATTGCACATACCGCCACCGCGCACAAATCGAGTAGGTAGATGAAACTCATAGCAAACAAATAGCAAAAGGGCGCGCATTATACGAGCCGGGCTACCAACGTGGCGGCTTAAAATGGCTTTTGCAATTTGCTTTGTAGCTTTTGTTCGAAACGCGCCCGATCCACCACCACGCGCTCGTGCGTTCCGCGTGCAATGACATCCACACCATCATCAGCTTCAACCTCAAAGGAGATGCGTCGCCCGTTGACAGCGGTAATTTTTACTTTGGCGGTAACCAGTAAACCTGGTGGTGTGGCCGCTTCGTGGCTGACATTGATGTGTGTGCCAAGAGATTGCTCATGGGGCCAATCCAAGTGAGGATTGATGCACAAAATGCACGCCCATTCCAAAAAACCTACCATAAAACCCGTGGCGAATACTTCAGGCATGGCTTGGAATTCTCTGGATTCTGGGTATAACGCAGGGACAGTTTTGTTGCCTGGAATGCGGAAGCTAAACTGGAGTTCTAGACCCGTTTTAAGAGTGTCACGCATGGGATTTCCTGTCTGTAATTCAGTAACAGTGCAAACTGTAAGGATTTCGCGGCTCATGGTCAATGTAGATATTTGCTTACAACTGGGCTGCCTAGTATTAGGGGTGAAGTGATAATATCCGCGCCTCTTTTCGGATGAGCCACTATGAGTAAGCGTTACGATTTAATCGTGTTTGACTGGGACGGGACGGTGATGGACTCAACTGCGGTCATCGCAGGATCGATACAGGCAGCGTGTCGTGATTTGGATTTGCCTGTGCCTGATGATGAAACGGCTCGTCATGTCATCGGTCTGGGCTTGCAGCAAGCCTTACGCTATGCCGTGCCGAGCGCCCCCGAAGCAATGTATGAGCCGCTCACAGCGCGCTATCGCTATCACTTTCTGACCCAAGACGGCGACATTCCCTTGTTTGTTGGTGCGCGCGAAACCATACAGGAGCTGCATCAGGCAGGTTATCTGCTGGGAGTGGCCACGGGTAAGAACAGTAACGGCTTGCAACGCGCCTTGGAGAATAGCGCGATGCAGCAATTTTTTCATGCCACACGCACCGCAGATCGGACGGCCTCCAAGCCTGATCCTTTGATGTTGCTGGAGTTGATGGATGAATTAGGAGCGAGTGCCGAGCGCACTTTGATGATTGGTGATACCACCCATGATCTGCAATTGGCGCATAACGCCAAAGTGGATGTAGTGGCTTTAGGACATGGTGCGCATCCGCCCGAACAATTGCAGGAACTCAATCCGTTAGCTCTGCTGGATGATTTTTCTCAGCTCCGTGCTTGGCTGAAACTTAACGCTTAATGATTTATCAAGGAGACACCATGTCGGAACAAAATAATAACTGGGAACGTGCTGTGTTAGAAAAATTGGCGATGTCGGCAGTGCAAGAACAACGCCGTGCGCGGCATTGGAGCATCTTTTTTAAGGTGCTGACCTTGGGGTATTTATTTGTCGTGCTGTTTATTTTCATGGGCTGGTTTGA
>JAVHPV010000274.1:0-1679 GCA_036170775.1 Gallionella sp.
GTGCCTGTGATGAAATAGCTCATTTGAGTTTGAACGAAGTCTTAATAATTGCCGCCCCATCTGGGGTGACGCGTGCGGCAGGCTTCCACGCATGCCCGTACACGACTTCATAGGTCGCGGGTAGCTTGCCATCCTGCCGTTGCCGCTCATAGTTTTCCAGCAGCCGCGCCCAAGCATGTTTACCCATCAAGCCCTGACCCCGCCCAGCAGTGGCGTTATGCGCGCCTATGGCCTTAAGGTCTTGCAGAATACTGCGCACATCGCCATAGGTGAGGGTGAGATATTCCATATCCATCACCGGTGCGTTAAACCCTGCTGCAACCAGCATGTCACCGATGTCGTGCATATCCGCAAAACGATTCAAATGGTTGTGTGCGTCGATGCCGTGAAAGGCTGTGCGTAATTCCTTGAGGGTATCGGGGCCGAAGGTGCTGAACATCACCAAACCCTCAGTCTTGAGGACGCGATGTAGCTCTGCCAAGGTCGCGGGTAGATCGTTACACCATTGCAAGGCCAGATTCGACCACACCATATCGACGCTGCGATCGGCCAACGGCAAGGCTTCCACGTCGGCACATAATGGATTTTGCTGGCGACCACCAAACAGTTTTTGCCACCAGCCTGAACGCCCGCGCCCCGCCTGCAACATGCCCAGCGCAATATCCACAGCAATCATTTGCGCGGCCGGATAACGCTCCGCCAACTGCCGCGTCCCCCATCCCGTACCGCAACCCGCATCAAGCACGCGCTGCGGTTGTAGCTTGATGTAATCGAGACGTTCCAACATGCGCGTACATACCTCGCGTTGCATCACGGCACTCGCATCGTAATGCGTCGCCGCACGACTAAACGCGCGGCGCACTTGTTTTTTATCTATCTCGAATTCATTCATTGAGGAAACTCTTCACTTGTTCGATAAAAATATCGGGATGCGATAGGAACGGCGCATGTGCCGCGCCTTCAATTTCAACCACCCTCGCGTTCGGCATCACCTGCGCCAAATAGTAAGATGCTTCAGGCGGCGTGAGCTTGTCACGTTGACCTGCGATCACCAGTGTCGGCTGTGCGATACCCACCACTTCGCTGCGTTGATCGACATCACGTAATATCGCCAAACCGCCACGCAGTGCGTCCATATCTGGCTCGCCACGACTGAAGAGTTGCTCGCGCAATTGGGTTAGCAATTCACGTTCTTTCTCACTACCACGCAATTGCAATGAGATGAACCGACGCAATGTGGTTGCGTAATTCTGCTCTAGCTCAGCGGCGAATTTCTCCAGCACGTCGGTCTGCATACCCAATAGCCAATCGTCGCGTTCGGTGAAACAGGGCGTGCTCGTCACCACGATAAGTTTGTTCACTTGGCTCGGTTCGCGCACCGCCCAGCGCATCGCCACTTGGCCGCCTAACGACCAACCACACACGCTCACAGGCTCTTTGAAGGTTGCGCACAATTCGGCAACGATAGCGTCTAACGGTAGGTCGGGTTGCAACCCGACAATTCCTAGTCTGGTTGCAACCCGACCTGCACTCAATCCAAACCCAGGTAGGTCAACACAATGCACTTGATGCGTCAGAGCCAAGCTCTGCGCAACATTACCCCACACGCCACCGTGCATGCCCCATCCATGAATCAATACCAGCGGCTCTCCACGCCCTAGCGTCTCAATGTGCATAGC
>JAVHPV010000275.1:0-1676 GCA_036170775.1 Gallionella sp.
CTGCGACATTTTTTGCGCCGTCATCGACAACTACGGCGACATTGGCGTTTGTTGGCGTTTGGCGCGGCAGTTGGCGCAGGAGCAGGGGGTGGCGGTGCGCTTGTGGGTGGATGATTTGGCGAGTTTTGCCAAGCTCTGTCCTACGCTGGAGCTTGGGCAGGCGCGCCAGTGGCGGGATGGGGTTGAGGTGTGTCAGTGGGGCGAGCCTTTCCCTGAGGTGCGCCCTGCTGATTGGGTGATCGGCGCGTTTGCTTGTGTGTTGCCTGAGCGTTATGTGGCGGCGATGGCGGCGCAAGTAGTGCCGCCTGTGTGGTTGAATCTGGAATATCTTTCTGCGGAAGATTGGGTGGCGGGCTGTCACCGTTTACCCTCGCCGCATCTGACTTTGCCACTGACTAAGTATTTTTTCTTTCCTGGTTTTACTGCTGATACGGGCGGCTTGTTGCTGGAGCGCGACTTGTTGGCGCGGCGGGATGCGTTTTGGCGTGAGCCTGTGCAACAGCAACAATTTTGGCGGTCGCTTGGTCTGGCGATGCCTGCGGCGGAAACACTCAAGGTGTCGTTGTTCGCTTATGAGAATGACGCGTTGCCGCGTTTGTTGGATGCGTGGGTGCAGGGTGAGCAAGCGGTGTTGTGTCTTGTGCCTGAGGGGCGCATTGTGCCGCAGATCGAAGGTTATTTCGCGGAGGTCGGTCGGGCTTCAGCGGGACATGTCGGGCTGAAGCCCGACCTACGAAATTATTATGCTTATGGTCATTTAGAGGTGCGGATTTTGCCGTTTGTGCCTCAGGCGGATTACGATAAATTGCTGTGGGCGTGTGATGTGAATTTTGTGCGGGGTGAAGATTCGTTTGTGCGCGCGCAGTGGGCAGGCAAGCCGTTTGTATGGCAGATATATCCTCAGCAGGACGCTGCGCATCAGCAAAAATTACAGGCATTCCTAGGGTTGTATACGGCTGGCTTGAGTCCCTTGGCGGTGCAGGCGATGCAAGGTGTGTGGCAGCGTTGGAATGGCATGCCTTCGTTAGAAGGGGTAGAGGTGGGGCGGGTATGGGCAGACTTGCTCGCCGTGCGTGCCGAGTTAGAGGCACATGCGCACGATTGGGCGGCAACTTTGGCGGAAAATTCTCTAACGTTGAATTTGCTGGATTTTTATCGGGAAATCGGTAGAATGCGCGCCTTCAAAATTGAGGGGCAGTAAAGATGAAAACAGCACAAGAACTTCGCGCGGGTAATGTGATTATGGTCAGCGGCGAGCCGATGGTGATTCTGAAAGCGGAATACAGCCGCTCAGGCCGTAACGGTTCGGTAGTCAAAATGAAGATGAAAAATCTGTTGACTGAATCGGCTAAAGAAACCGTGTTCGCGGCGGATGACAAGTTTGACCAAATCATGCTGGATCGCAAGGAGGTGACTTATTCTTATTTCGCCGATCCGATGTATGTGTTCATGGATGGCGATTACAACCAATACGAAATCGAAGCCGAATGCATGGGCGACGCGATCAACTACATCGAAGACGGCATGCCTTGCGAAGTGGTGTTCTACAACGAGAAAGCCATCTCGGTTGAGTTGCCTAACACCATCGTGCGCGAAGTGATTTACACCGAGCCTGCTGTGCGTGGCGATACTTCGGGTAAGGTAATGAAGCCAGCCAAACTCAACACAGGGTTTGA
>JAVHPV010000276.1:0-1669 GCA_036170775.1 Gallionella sp.
ATGGCGATTTATGCAGTAGGTGACATTCAGGGCTGCCATACCGAACTGGTGCAGTTGCTGGACAAAATCTCATTTAACCCCAGCCACGATCAAGTCTGGTTGGTGGGGGACTTGGTCAATCGCGGCGATGATTCGCTGGCGGTGTTGCGCTTGGTGAAATCGCTGGGCGATAGTGCCATTACGGTGCTGGGCAACCACGATTTACATTTGCTGGCGGTAGCCGAAGGTGCAGCACAGTTGCATCGTAGCGACACCTTGGACGACATACTCAACGCGCCCGACCGCACTGAATTGTTGACTTGGCTGCGTCAGCAACGACTCCTGCATGTGGAGGGTGATTTCGTGTTGCTCCATGCGGGACTGTTACCGAGTTGGTCGGTGCAGCAAGCAGCACGGTTAGCGTGCGAGGTTGAAACCGCGTTGCGTGGCAAAGACTATGCGCAGTTTTTCGCCCATATGTATGGCAACCAACCCAACCTTTGGGATGAGCAACTCACAGGTTATAAACGTCTGCGCCTGATTAGCAACGCTCTGACGCGGATGCGCATCTGCACGGCAGCAGGGGAGCTGGAATTCAAATTCAAAGCCGAGCTGGGAAAAATCCCCGATGGCTATCACGCTTGGTTTGACGTGCCTAAGCGCGCGAGTCGTAAAGCTACGGTGGTATTCGGACATTGGTCGGCCTTGGGGCTGATCGTGCGCGACGATGTGATTGCTTTGGATACGGGGTGTTTATGGGGTGGGCCGTTGACCGCCATCCGTTTGCATGACCGCCAAGTGTTCCAAGTGCCGTGTGCCAATCCCAGCACCGCCAAACATTGGTAGCGCACGTGCCTAGTCCCAATAATGCAGCACTGAGCGTAATACGCGATAGTCTCCCGCGAGGGCTTTACACCTGCGTGCTGTATGTATTGCTGCCCTATATTTTTTTGCGCTTGGCATGGCGTGCGCGCAAACAACCTGAATATCTCCAGCACCTCGGTGAACGCTTTGGTTGTTATCCGCAACGTACCGCGCAGCCGCTGATTTGGCTACATGCGGTATCGGTGGGTGAGACGCGCGCCACCGTCAATCTCGTCGCCCAATTACGAGCACGTTATCCCGAACAGCAAATTTTGCTCACCCACACCACCCCCACTGGCCGAGCCACCAGCGAACAGCTCTATGGCAATGAGGTGTTGCGTGCCTATCTTCCTTACGACTATCCGTTTGCGGTGCGCAAATTTCTGCGGCATTTTCAGCCGCAGTTGGGCATTCTCATGGAAACCGAAATTTGGTTTAACTTGATTGTCGAGGCGGAAAAACAGCGCGTCCCCTTGCTGTTATTGAATGCGCGTATGTCAGAAAAATCCGCGCGCGGCTATGCCCGTTTTTCTACATTGACCCACGCCGCACTCGATAGAGTGACCGCCATCGCTGCACAAAGCGCAGACGATGCAACACGTATCAACGCCTTAGGCGCACGTGATGTGTCCGTCATGGGGAATCTGAAATTTGACATCCAACCGCCCACTGCCCAATTGCAATTGGGCGCGGCGTTACGCCAGCAGTTTGGGGCGCAACGCCCAATCATGCTGCTCGCCAGCACCCGCGAAGGTGAAGAGGCATTGCTACTGGATGCCTATCAACAACAGCCCGCCAACACCACCCTGCTGGTTATTGTGCCGCG
>JAVHPV010000277.1:0-1669 GCA_036170775.1 Gallionella sp.
ACGTCGGGTTCAGCCACTAAAGCCTGCGCCAGAGCGACGCGCTTACGTTGCCCACCCGACAAATCGCCCACGCGTCGTTCAGGATCAAGTTCCAGCTTGGCAATCGCCGTTTCAATACGCGCTTGCACCGACCAGCCATCTTGCGCTTCTAGTTGAGTTTGCAAATGCTGCATGGTGTCGAGCAACTGTTCAACATCTGCATCAGGTTCTGCGATGGCATGGGAGACATGATGATAATCACGCAAGATTTGTTGCAATGCCCCTAAGCCCTGCGCTACTGCGTCAAACACCGAATCCTGCGCATTTAACACAGGCTCTTGGCTGACATAACATATACGTGCCGTTGGCGCACGCCACACCAAGCCATCGTCGAGGTTGGCTTGCCCCGCCAGCACACGCATCATGCTAGATTTGCCACCGCCATTCCGCCCAATGAGACCGACTCGCTCACCTTCATCTAATTGAAAATCCGCATGATCGAGCAGCGCAACGTGACCAAATGCCAGTGCGGCATTAGTTAAAGTTATAAAAGACATCGCGGATTACTTACTGGCAGTCGCAGGCAACGCCGACTGATAAATGAAAGAGAAACCAATCGCCCACATCGCTAACACCCAGTAGCCAAAGGCATCTGTGAATCTAGCCAGAACCAAAATTAGGTTGTAGTCCGTCAGCCAATGGCGCGTCATTTCAAAGCCTAGTAATGCTGCGGCCAACACATTCGCCAGCAATACCAGGCGATGTCCAAAACGAAATCCATTGCCCTGCGGATTCCCCACAGGAATCAATGCACCACGCAACTCTTGTACGGCAAAAATTGCACCAAACAACAGCAACAAACCAACGATACGCCCAGGGATACCCTCTTCCTGCGTAGCCACCCCAAGCAATTCCAACAACATGCGCCCGACAAAGGCGATCCAGCCCATCGCTACCACCTCCAACATCAGTAGCCATGCGAAAAATAAATTTACCCGATACCCATTCATACTTAACCTTTCACAACCAACTTGTTTAATGCGTCGATAATTTCTTTGGAGTGGCGCGACGTTTCCACACTCAAATAAATTTTGGCAAGATTGCCTTGCGGGTCAATCAAAAACGTATAACGACGCGCTAATTTCAACAAACGCAAATCCATCAATGCGCCATATTTAGAGGTAACCTCTCCCGTGCTGTCAGCTAACAACGGGAAGGGTAAATGATATTTTTTTGCAAACTCAGCATGACTGACGCGATCATCCAAACTCACGCCCAGCACTTGCGCACCCAGTGCCGTCAACTGGTGCAAATCATCACGAAACGCACAGGCTTCTTGCGTGCAACCTGGCGTGTCATCCTTGGGATAAAAATATAGAACCACCCACTTACCCCGATAACTTTTCAGACTGTGGGGCTGCCCATGCTGATCGGGCAAGCTAAAATCTGGGGCGGGCTTACCCACTTCGGGCAAATCTCCCGCACGTGCCGCACGCGCCACAAATAACGCCGCGAACACAATGAGGATCACGAACAATAGCAACCATTTCATTTTTTATACCCCCTACTCTGCGCCTCTACTCCAAAGGCGCGCGCATGATAACAGCAGCAAGGTTTAGATTACAGTCACTTTCCGTTAGAATGCGCGCCCCGTCCTCGTAGTTAAATGGATATAACCGCCCCCTCCTAA
>JAVHPV010000278.1:0-5088 GCA_036170775.1 Gallionella sp.
CCGTTGCGCCAAGTTGTTCAGCTCGCCCAAACTGGCCATGCCGCGTGCGAGGTCACCCAATAGCTGTGGGGCAACATATAACAGCAACTCATCCACCAAACCCGCACTGAGCAATGCGCCATTGAGGGTGCTGCCGGCTTCCAGCAATACTTCATTGCATCCGCGCTGCGCCAAGTCACGCAGCATCGCAGATAAGTCGATTTGTCCTGTGCGGTTGGGCATGACACAAACCGTCGCACCCGCTTGCTCTAGCCAAGAACGTTGATAGCCTTTGCTCTGTGCGGTGTAGATGAGCGTTCCACCACCGCTCAATACTTTGGCTTGAGGTGAGAGGCGCAACTGGCTATCCAGCACTACGCGTAACGGTTGGCGAGTGGTGGTGAGGGTACGCACATTCAACTGCGCGTCATCTTTGAGGATGGTATTGATTCCCGTGAGCACCGCACAAGAACGTGCGCGCCAATGTTGCACATCTTGCCGCGCGGCATCGCTGGTAATCCATTGGCTGGCACCATTCGCCAACGCCGTACGACCGTCCAGACTCATGCCCACTTTGCTACGCAGCCAAGGTGTGCCACGTGTCATGCGCATGACAAAGCCTAAATTTAATTCGCGCGCAGCGGCTTCCATCAAGCCCAGCTCCACACGCACGCCTGCGGCACGTAATTTTGCGATGCCTTTGCCTGCCACGAGCGGGTTGGGATCTTGCATCGCCACCACCACCCGCGCTACACCAGCGGCAAGCAGCGCATCGGCACAGGGCGGGGTTCTGCCCTGATGACTACACGGCTCTAGGGTGACGTAAGCGGTTGCCCCGCGCGCCGCATCGGCAGCTTCGCGCAAAGCATATACCTCGGCATGAGGCTGTCCCGCACGTTGATGCCAACCCGTGCCGATGGGCTGCCCATCTTTGACCAACACACAACCCACACGCGGATTCGGGCTGGTGGTATATAAGCCTTGCTCTGCTAAATGCAGGGCTTGTGCCATCCAGCGACTATCGTCTGGGTTGAACATTATTTAGGGAGTTTGTCTTCACTACGCCGCGCAGGTTTGCGGCTGGGGGATGGACTGACGGCTTCCACAGCGTCGGTGAAATCACCCACGTCTTGGAAACTTTTGTACACCGAAGCAAAGCGAATGTAGGCGACCTTGTCGAGCTTGAGCAATTCTTTCATGACCATTTCGCCTATCAAGCGTGAGCCGATTTCACGCTCACCCAAGGCAAACACTTTTTGCGTGACATGATCAATCGCAGCATCGACTAATTCGGTAGAAACTGGGCGTTTATGCAGTGCGCGACTAAAACTGGTGCGCAGCTTGGCAACATCAAATTCGCTACGCATGCCATTCTGTTTCACCACTTGCGGCATCCGTAATTCCACCGTTTCATGGGTGGTAAAACGTTTGTCACACGACAAACAACGACGGCGGCGACGCACGCTGTCACCTTCCTCGCCTTCACGCGTATCAATAACTTGAGTGTCAGGGTGCTTACAAAAAGGACATTTCATGGAGAGTATGGTGAGTAGTCAGCGGTGAGTAGTCAGTAGTAAGTGGCAAGTAGTCAGTGGGAGTGGCGACTACTAACGACTCACCACTTAACTACTGACTACACTCATCACCAGATAGCCTTACGCGCCGTACACGGGAAATTGTGTGGTCAGCTTTTTCACTTCACCGACCACGCGGGCAATCACTGCGTCATCGCTCGGCGCATCCAGCACATCCGCAATCAGATGCGCTAACTTTTCCGCTTCCAGTTCTTTGAAGCCACGCGTGGTCATGGCGGGGCTGCCGATGCGCACGCCCGAAGTGACGAAAGGTTTTTGTGGGTCGTTGGGAATGGCGTTTTTGTTGACGGTAATGTGCGCACGTCCCAACGCGGCTTCGGCATCTTTACCCGTGATGTTTTTGGCTTGCAGGTCGACCAAGAACACATGGCTATCGGTACGCCCTGAAACAATACGCAGACCCCGTTCTTGCAGCACGCGGGACATGACGCGGGCATTATCCAACACTTGTTTTTGGTAGGTTTTGAATTCTTTGCTGGAAGCCTCTTTGAAAGCCACCGCTTTGGCCGCGATGACGTGCATCAACGGCCCGCCTTGCAAGGCTGGGAAAATCGCTGAGTTCAGCACTTTCTCAAATTCCGCTTTAGCCAAGATCAGCCCGCCACGTGGACCACGTAAAGTTTTGTGGGTGGTGGTGGTGACAAAGTCGGCGATACCCACGGGGCTAGGATAAACCCCCGCCGCGATCAGGCCAGCGTAATGCGCCATGTCCACAAACAGATAGGCACCCACGCTATCCGCAATGGCACGGAAACGCTTCCAGTCGATCACCAGCGCGTAGGCCGAAGCTCCTGCCACAATCATTTTGGGCTTGTGCGCGTTTGCCAAGGCTTGCACTTGGTCGTAATCAATTTCTTCTTTATCGTTCAAGCCATATTGAATCGCGTTATACAGCTTGCCACTGATATTCACCGATGCGCCGTGCGTCAAGTGCCCGCCATGTGCCAAGGACATGCCCAAGATGGTGTCGCCAGGCTTAAGCACCGAGACGTACACCGCTTGATTAGCTTGTGAACCCGAGTGGGGTTGCACGTTGGCGTATTCCGCGCCGAACAAAGCCTTGGCGCGGTCAATCGCCAGTTGTTCCGCCACATCCACATATTCGCAGCCGCCGTAGTAACGCTTGCCGGGGTAACCTTCGGCGTATTTGTTGGTCAGCTTGCTACCTTGCGCTTCCATCACCGCTGGGCTGGTGTAGTTTTCTGAAGCGATCAGCTCAATGTGATCTTCCTGACGGCGATTTTCGTTTTCGATGGCTGCCCACAACTCTGGATCAGTGACGGCGATGGTATTTTTGCTAGAGAACATGGCATTGCTTCCTATTAAGAATTGAAAACTGGAAAGGCGCGGATTCTATCATGGCGGCGTGCGCAAAAAAATAACGCCGCAGGACGGCGGCGTTATCAATATCAAGCTAAGGAAAGCGGTTAAGGCGTGCCCCATTCGCAATTACTGCAACCTTCCACATCGTGACCTGGGGTGGTAAAACTTTGCGTGGGAGTCCAAGGCCCCACATAGCCATCGGCATCAATCGCGCGCAGCCGCACGTAGTATTTACCGGGTTCAGGCATGGCAATATCCACTTTTGGCTGGGTCAATTTCAAATCCACCACGGGCTTGGCAAAGTTTTTGTTGCTTGCCAATTGGTAGTCAAATGTCTGCCCAGCTTCGGCTTCCCAACTAGAGGCCATGCGGCCTTTGGTGAAAGCGGGCGGCGCGGGCGGCGCAGTCGGTGGCAGCACACGCAAAGCACGCACGTCACCCCAAGGACCTTGATCGTCCGCGCCCTTGACACTGGCAATACGCCAGAAGTATTCCCCCACGGGTAGAGGTTGTTCAGGCGTAAAGCTTTGCCCAGACAGGTTCGCTTGATCACTTACCAGCGCGTGAAATTGGCGATCTTTAGCCAGCTGTAGATGGGATTTATCCGCTTCGCTGACTTCGTTCCAAGTAAATTTAGGCACTTCACCGCGTACCTTGCCGTTGTTAGCCGGGCCAATCAGCATCGGTGCGACAGGATGTGCTTTCAGCACAAAACGCGTGCTGGCTTCCTGACCTTGCAAACCCTGCGCATCAATAGCGCGCACCCGCAACCAATAAGTGCCATCCGCTAAATTTGGAATACGCAACTGCGTGCCATCGGCATTGGCTTGCGCGATGATATTGGCGAACTGTTCATCGCTTGCCACCTCGCCACGGAAGCCTTGCGCCCCGTTAATTTCAGCCAAATTGACGCGCACCAGTATCTGCTCAAAACGTTCAGGCAAGTCTTTGAAGGTTGGCGCAGGCAACAAAGTCATGACACGCGGAGCTTGCTTGCCATTGGCAAACGAGCCTTGTCCTGCCGCTAATGCCAGCGTCTTACCGCCCTTATCTGGGGCAAAACCGACTAAGCCATACTCAATTTCAGCCAAGGTGTTGTCGCCCTCTTGTCCGACGCGAAAATGCGTACCGCGAATACCAATGGTGGCATGTGCGGCTTGAATATGTAACGGGGATTGTCCATCAGGATATTTGCGCTTCAAAGCATCAATGCGGCCCGAAGACAAACGGAAAATCGCACTAAAAAAATTACCCTGTTTTTTCTTGTTCAGTTGTGTCGCTTCGAGTTGACTCTGCTCCAGCACATTCATACTCGATCCATCCGGCAAACTCATGCGCGTTGCCGCGCCCTTAGCCGTTTCAAGCTTGCTGCCCGAAGGCACAGCATCACCAATTTTGGCGGGCTGACCGTTTAAGGTTACCTGCCCAGAGACCGCTTCGATACGTGCGGCACTCGGTTCATTACGCAACCACTGAAAAGGGATATGTAACACCTTACCCGGGTAAATAAGGTTGGGGTTAGGGAGTTTGTTAAGCTGCGCCACCTGATTCCAGCGCGTCGGCTTATCCAATAGTTCGGCAGTTAACACAATCAAGGTGTCGCCTTGCTTCACGGTATACACAAAATCGGTGGGTTCTGCCGCATAAGCCTGCGTGAATGCCAAGCACAATACCAGCCCTAAATTCGCTTTCAACTTCATACTTCTCTCCTAAAGAAACCTGATGTTCATAGCACCAAGTTATTATCAACATTCCGTATTCTCTATAGCCCAGAAACCAACAAGTTCGCCCATTCATCGTGAGCTTGTTGAACCAGACCGCCGTTCGGCTAATGAACGCTAGGTGATGCCCAGCACGCTTTGCTATTCACACAATGGGCAAAATTCTGGTACGTTAAACGGACGCGCTGCGCTCCACTCCCCTTGCCCACTGTCGCTGGTTTCACGCAAACGTAGGTAATAACGACCTGCATCTGGACGCGGCAAAATCAAATACGATTTGCTCGTTTCTTGACTCAGGAGCGGCGCGGCAAAATCGGTTTCACTGGCCACTTGCAGCTCATACTTAGCCCCTGCTTCACCCGCCCAACGCGTCACCATGCGACCACGGTCGAAGGTCGGTAACTCTGGCAGCAAAGGCTGCACTTTCAACTCAAACGGAATCTTTTGCTCCAAGCCCTGCAAGCCCTGCT
>JAVHPV010000278.1:5188-7765 GCA_036170775.1 Gallionella sp.
GAACCCTCCCCACCCGACAAGGCTAGCGGACTGGGCGTGTGCACCACTTCAAAACCGACCAAACCATTTTCAATTTCTGCGAGTGCTTTGCCATTTTCTTCGCCCATGCGGAAGTGAGTGCCGCGCACACCAATAGTGGCGTGCATAGTTTGGATACGCAAAGGTGCTTGTCCATCAGGGTACTTTTTCTTCACCGCATCAATTCGCCCCGACGCTAGGCGAAAGATCGCGCTAAAAAAATTCCCCGCAGATTTTTTACTTAACTCTTTGGCCTCAATGCTCGATTTTTCCAGCACATTGAGCGTTGACCCATCAGGCAAACTCACGCGCGCAGAAGCTCCCTCAGCCGTTTCTATCTTCGTCCCCACGGGGACAACATCACCCACTTGGGCAACCTTGCCATTCAATTTAACGCCCCCCGACAATGCTTCAATACGCGCTTGTGCGGGATAGTTTTTCAACCAAGCAAACGGCACATGCAACACCTCGCCAGGATAAATCAGCTGTGCACTGGGGAGTTTGTTATAAACAGCAACTTCAGGCCAGCGCGTGGTGCGGTCTAGCACCTCATTGGAAAATTTGGTCAGATTGTCGCCTTGCTTCACTTGGTAAACGTAATCCAGCGCGGCAGGATTGTCTTTGGCATAGCTGTATTGTGCAACCAGTGCCAGCACGACACAGCCTAAGATACGTTGTCTATTTATCACATTAGCCTCCTGATCCAATTACTGATGCCCATATGCGGCGTAACCAAGACCTCTCCGACAGCAACCAGTTCCCACGCCAACTACTTGCCCACCCAGCAACCGAGCATGGCAAAGATCAGCCTATCCTTAAAAATCAGCGTCCCGCCACCGTCATGCCCTCAATCAAAACCGAACCACTTTGCCGCGAACCTTGTACTAAAACATCGTTACCCACTGCCACGATATTGCGGAACATGTCTTTGAGATTACCCGCGATGGTGATTTCATTCACGGGGAATTGAATCTCGCCATGCTCCACCCAGAATCCCGCCGCACCGCGCGAATAGTCGCCCGTCACAGGATTGATGCCATGCCCTAGCAGCTCGGTAACCACCAGCCCACGCCCCATCATTTTTAACAACCCCGCAAAATCTTGTTCCCCTGATTGCAAGATGAGGTTGTGATTGCCCCCCGCATTGCCCGTAGAACGCAAACCCAATTTACGTGCCGCGTAAGTCGCCAAGAAATAGCCGCGTAATACGCCATTTTCAATAATGGTGCGCTGGCTGACTTTCACCCCTTCATCATCAAATGGGCTGGAAGCCAAGCCTTTGCGGATATGGGGCACATCCAGAATGTTGATGTGCGGGGCAAATATCTGCTGGTCTAGTTTGTCGAGCAAAAATGATGATTTGCGATACAGGCTACCTCCGCTCACCGCACCCACTAAGCTGCCGAGCAGACTGGAGGCGATCGGGGCTTCAAACAACACCGAGCATTGCCGCGTATCAATCTGCCGCGCATTCAATCTGCGCACGGTACGCTCTGCCGCCAAGCGGCCAATTTGCCCCACCTCAATGATGTCACGTGCATCGCGTGCCACGCTGTACCAATAATCGCGTTCCATCGCATCGTCTTCACCCGCAATGACCGCGCAGCTCACGCTATGGCGCGAAGTGGGATACCCCCCCATAAAACCTAAACTATTGGCGAACACGAATTGCGCTTCGTGTACATTCACCGTCGCACCTTCCGAGTTATTGATCCGTTTATCTGCCGCTAACGCTGCCTGTTCGCATTCCTGCGCTAACGCAATTGCCTGCTCTACGGGTAAATCCCAAGGATGATACAAGTCCAAATCGGGCGTTTCTGTCGCCAGCATGTCCGCCTCAGGCAAACCAGAACAGTCATCAATAGCGGTATAGCGCGCTATCGACAGTGCCGCATCCACCGTGTCGCGTATCGCCTGTGCTGAAAAATCCGAAGTGCTGGCATTACCGCGCTGCTGACCGATATAAACCGTGATGCCTAACCCCTTGTCGCGGTTGTATTCAATAGTTTCCACCTCGCCTTGGCGCACCGTTACACCTTGACCAAAACCTTCCGAAACTTCGGCGCAGGCAGCGGAAGCTCCGCGCTGTTGGGCATATTTCAGCATGTCTTGCGCGATGCTGCGTAGCTCATCACTGGAATTAGAAAAACGCGGAGGGGTTGCAACAGGTTTACTCATAACGAAAGTCGAAAAATCACGAAAGGCGGTATGATAGCAGCATCAACCCGCCTGATTACCTGTTATGAATTCACACACACCCAACAACCCGCACAAAATAGAAGAAGACGATGCAGAGGGCATCGAAGTTTTTTATGAGCATGGGCAACCCCGCACAGAAGTAGCAGACAGCGACGCAACTCCTGCTGCGACACCACCCAATGCCCCTTTAAGGAAAGGCCGAGGGTTACGCAATCGTCAATTCTGGATAGAGGAAGACGAAGAAGAATTGCCGCCCAGCAAGACCAAAATCAAGCAGCAGATGCATGAATTGCAAGACTTAGGCGCAGAGTTGGTCGCACTCGGCAAAGATCAACTGGCGCAGCTCGATATTCCAGAAAG
>JAVHPV010000279.1:0-7714 GCA_036170775.1 Gallionella sp.
GCCGCAAATAATTTTGATCCAGAGAGTGTTTTATTTCGGGCAAGTCGCAGCATAAAACCTCCGCAGACAAAGAATATGACGCTTGAAACAGCGAGTACGGCGACACGATGCTCATCCCAAAAAAGAACAACCACTAAAATCGTCAGCAATAAAATACCCAAGCCAAAGCAAAATAATGCGATCAAAGCAAAGAGAAACATTTGCGTTAGACGCAAACGCTCTTCCTGTAACTCGTTGGCTAGCAATGCGATTCTTGTACCAACGATCGTCAACAAAGACAGGCTCAGTCGTCTAACTGAGCCCATTAAGCCAGATTTGGCCTCTACCATTTCTTATCGACCGCGTGAAATTAACATACCCACCACCAAACCTAGTCCAGCCGCAATTCCCACTGAACGCCAGGGATTTTCGTGTACATATTCGTCGGTTGCTCGTGCCGCAGCTTTGCCTTTTTCTAACATTGCCGCTTCAGCATCGGCCAAACGTTCTTTTGCAGAAAAAAGGTGCTCTTGAATACGTTCACGCGCAGCAGATACCTTCTCCCCTGCTTGATCTGCGGTGGCACGCAGTAACTCTTCCGTATCAGAAACAACCAAACGTAGATCCTGCATCAATTTTTCTTTACTTACGCCAAAATCGCCATTGCTAAAATCTGTGCTCATGATGCTCTCCTTATCAATAAAAACGACTAAAAACTCGCAAAAATCTATACTGAAGTGCTGCTGTCTATTTAAGCGCAAAATGCCAAAACGTCAATTAAAAAAGCCTATTTTAGGATGCTGAGGTCTTTACCAAACTGTGTGTAAATGTTGCGTAGGGCAGATTCAGTCGCGATGACATAGGCATTTTGACTGTCCTCTAAAATGACTGCTTCGCTTGTGTAGGTATGCTCAAAAATCAGCCCAAATGGTTTTTTCTTTTGCAAAGCGAAATGTAATGAAACAACGGATTTGGCACGTCCCGCCTCAATAATTTTCTCTAAGCGTAGAATCTTGCCATTGAGTAAATAGCCCGCACCACTCCCCACTGCAATATCAGTCACGTGGGGGGCGATTGCCAGGCTTTCAAGATGGCTACGCAAGTGTTCTTGTAATAGTAACGCAGGTGGTTCACTCCAATGTTGATAATGATATTGCTGTAGAACACGAGGTTGCTCGGCCATCGCGTATAACATCGCTCGCTCGGCATAAGGGCCTTCCGCACGCAAAGGGGCAACGTAAACTGTTTCATGCAAAATTGGCGGCGTAGTCGCCGTTGCTGGTGTCGCCTCTAAGCGGAAATATTTATCTTCAGACACAGGTGGCGCGGACTGGCAGCCGACCAATGTCAAAATCATACTAACGGCTAAAAATTTAATGGTTGAACTCATTTTTTCGCTTCCGTAGGATCAGCAGGGGCTGCACTGCTAAAGATTGCTGAAGGGCTTTCATGTAGTTGACGTGATAGCTCGTTCATGTGACGACTGGCACGTTCCAAATTGGACAAAATGGTCTGTGTTTGTTGCATGGCATAACGAAGTTCCGACTCGGTCTGCTCAAACTCGGTTACCGCCTGATTGACTTTTTCGGAAGTTTGGTCGCCATTCTTCAGAATACTACTCATGTGGTTGCGATTTTCACTATTCAGTAACTGCCCAAGATTCTCTGCAGCAATATTCAATTTAGCTAAAGTGGCATTGGCTTGATCCAAGGTCATTCCGCCTTTGTGCTCTAGCATCCCCCCTAAATTATCAACATGTTTATTCAGGTTTTGCAATGCTGGGCGCATGTCATCTCTAGCGATACTGCGCAAATCGCTGGCGAGCCCCCCCAACGCAGCCATCAACGGGGGCGATTCTAGCGCACGAATATCTTGGCCAGGTTTGAGAAACGCTTGGCTTTTGCCTTGTTGTACATCAATTAACTGCCCTGACAATAGGCCAGAGGCACTAATGGATGCTGAACTATCTACTGGGATTTTCCACTCGTGCTTAAAGAGCAGCCCCACTCGATAATTGATGCGCCCTGCCTTATTGATAGGCTCAACACTTTGCACATGACCGACTTGATAACCATCATAGGTCACTGGCGTGCCATCCGATATGCCTGCCACATTCGGAAAAGTTGTGTAATACATATCATGGGTTTCGGTGTGCCCGCTCAAACGAGCCAACGCGTAAGTTAACAACACGATCGAAATCAACACGAAAGTACCCACTAAGGTGTAATTGATATTGTCTCGTTTCATATGTCCATCCTATACCAGCTCACGGGTTAAACGTTGTAAATATGCATCGGCATCCACTTCGTCTCGACGTGGTTGACGATGCAGCAAACTAACAATGCGCGGATGCGTTGAGCTTCGCACTTCCTCCACTGTTCCTATCATTAAAATATTGCCTTGATCGAGTACCGTAATTCGATCAGCTATTTTGAAGGCACTCTCCAGTTCGTGAGTTACCACCACAATGCTCATGCCCATGGCTTCTTGGAGATTCAAAATGAGCTCATCAAGCTCGACTGAGGCAACGGGGTCTAACCCAGCGGAGGGTTCATCAAAAAACAATAAGCGCGGATCTAAGGCAATGGCGCGGGCAAGTGCAGCACGCTTTAACATGCCTCCCGATAATTCACTAGGCATCAAATCTTCGAAACCATTCAAGTTGACAACTTCCAACTTCATGCGCGCCATGATCTGTATGGTGTTTTCGTCAAGTTTGGTGTGCTCACGCAGTGGCAAAGCTACGTTTTCACCAACGGTCATCGAATTGAATAACGCCCCCCCTTGAAATGACACGCCCATCTGGCGACGTAAGGCAAACATTTTTTGTGCGGAAATACGCGTAATGTCGTGTCCCAACAGCTTGATTGAGCCTGAAGTAGCCCGATTTAGTCCGAGTAGATGTCGCAACAAGGTGCTTTTTCCTGAGCCGCTGCCGCCCATGATGACCATGATTTCACCTTGCGCAACAGTCATGTCGATGCCATGCAAAATCTCACGCGTCCCATAATGCGAGACCAGTTTGCTTACCTCAATCGCTGGCGTATCCGTAGTCATGGTTATTGGCTTAAAAAGCCAGTGAACACCATATCAGCAAGAATGATAGAGACAATACACAACACCACAGATCGTGTTGTTGCGCGCCCTACCCCTTCTGCGCCACTGGTGACTTGAAAACCATTCACCGCGCCGATAATGGCAATTAGCATGGCAAAAGCAACACTTTTGTATAGCCCCCCCAGCAAATCAGAGGTGGTTAGGACAGCAAAGCTACGATCAAAAAACACCTCTAAAGGCATTCCCAGTGCGGCTAAACAATAGAGTGCGCCACCCAACATCGCCACCAAATTCGCTAACACTGTGAGACAAGGTACGGTGAACATTAAAGCTACCAAAAGTGGCGCGACCAAATAACGTACAGGGTTTACCCCAATGACGCGCAACGCATCAATCTCTTGCGACACCATCATTGTGCCTATGCGTGCAGCCACGGCTGAACCTGAGCGGCCAGCAACAAAAATTCCCGTAATCAGCGGAGCAAACTCTCTGCTCACGGAATAGGCAATCCCCATCACCACTTGCGAATCCGCGCCAAATTGCTTGAGGGTATGGATGCCCTGCATGGCTAACATTGTGCCTGTAGCAAAGCAAGCAATAGCCACAATCGGAATCGCTCGCACGCCCACCTCAACAGCCTCTTTGCAAACAGCCGCAAGACGCACGGGTTGGTTACGCCAATGTCCTAAAATTAACCAGTAGAGGCTTTCATAGAGCAAGGCACTGGCATAGCCGACCTCCTCACATAATTTGATGGTTTGTCTACCGATCCAATCAAGCAGGGACAACGGTGAACGAACGATGCTATTCAGCAAGATCGTCACACTCCGTGACACTGCTAACGATGCGGAACACTTTATCGAGGCGCGCCAGTTTGATTACTCCTAAAACGCTGCCTGTGGGTGCTAAAAGCACGAAGCCTTGCCCCAGTTTCTTAGCGTGTTGTAGTCCCTCGACTAGCGTGGCGACCCCTGAGCTATCCATATATTTAACGGCTGCAAGATTGATGGCGACAGGCGATTTTGTTTTGACCAAGGCAAGAATTTCTTGTCTTGCGGCGGGAGAAGAGTGCATGTCAATTTCGCCAGACAGGGCGAGAATCTGCAATTTCCCATAAGGAGTAACGTGATTATTGCTCATGGCATATCTAACTGAGTTTGTTTATCTAAACGGACGCTCATATAGAGCAAATTCCCGTATCCCTCTGGCGGGGTGCAAAACGCCATTTCATCCATCAATTGCTGAATAAAATAAACGCCCAAACCACCAGGACGAACATCCTCCAATGACCGCGATTTAACTTTGCTCTTGTCGACTGGTGGTGCATGGTCGAGCAATTCAAAGATTATCGCGTGCCTATTTTTATTATGGGTAACGCGTAGTTCATATTCCCCCTGGGAGCTGCCTTGATAGCCGTGCTGAATTACATTCATGCATGCTTCATTGAGTGCTACAACGATAGCTTCAGTCAACGCCTCAGCCGCCCCAGCAGTCGTAACAATATCACGAATATGCGTGCGCATTTCTTTCAACGTGGCGGGATCGGCAATAAATTTTAGTGTGGCAATAGGCGTGTGTTGTATTGCCTCAATCGCTAACAGGGTAATGTCATCATTCAAAGGCTGGCTACTGGCATAAAGACGTTCGACGATGCCACGCAAACGTTGCGCTAAAGGATATTGGGCGAATTCGTTCAACATCACTTTCAAGCCGTCGTCCCCTAACTCTTGTTCTCCCCCTGCTTCGGTCACCCCATCGCTATATAAATATAGACAACCACCTTCCAACTTGATGAATTCATCGGGGAAATCAATGCTGGCAAGAATCCCTAGGGGGGGCATGTCTGCATCAAAATTGACAAACTCTCCCGTTGTTTTACGCAAGATGGGGGGCAAGTGACCCGCATTAGCGAAGATAACGGCTTGGGTAACGGGATCGTAAATCCCTGCAATCATAGTGACAAACATGCCATGTGAACTGGTCTCCACCACCTCATCATTGATTGCCGCGAGTAACTTCCCAGGATGCGACATTGTTTTACACAGACATTGAAATAAACTGATGGTCTTAGACATCAACATTGAGGCACGTATGCCTTTACCCGAAACATCCCCCAAGCTGAACGCGATACGTCCATCCGCCAACACCACATGAGAATAAAAATCGCCTGAGATTTCTTGTACGGGAACATTGATACCAAAAATCGGGAAACAAGGGTCTGGATCTTTGGGTAACAAGCTACGCTGAATTTCCCCCGCTAGATGGATTTCCTGGCGCAAGGCTTCTTGCGCTACGCGTTCTTCTGTCATGCGTGCGTGATGAATAGCAAAGGCGGACAATGCCGACAAGGCAGATAACAGGCGACCATCTTTAGCGGTGAATAATGGGTTCGCTCCCATTTTATTGATAATCTCAATGGCTCCAAACGGCTTACCCTTCATGGACAAGGGTGCACATAAAATCGAGCGAGTTACAAAGCTGGTAGTGGCATCAACATTCCCATCAAAATCTTTATCACCACAGACATCCAGCACGGTTTCCAGTTGATTATTCAGCATGGCGCGGCTCAAGATGCCTTTGCCGTAAGGCACACTTAATCCCGTCACATCCATCGGGCCGGCACAAAAACGACAAATCAAATGCGTACCTTCGGCGTTGAGTAAAAAAACGGAGGCCGCCTCTGCATCCAGATGTTCCATCACTCTGAGCGTGGTATTGCGCAGGGTTTCGTCAAGTTCAATAGATTCTGTGAATTCAGCACCGAGCGAAGCAACAAACTCTATTTCCTTCATTACATGGCTTTCAACATCCTCCTTCCGTCTTTCAATCATGTCGGTTTTCCTTCGCTCAATAAATGACAATGTGCGCTATGTGTTGCAGAACAGCTTGTTGCTACGGGGTAAACAGTTCGACAAATCTGACGTACTTGTGAACAACGTGGGGCGAAATGGCAACCTTGGGGTGGGTTAATAGGCGATGGCATATCGCCTTGCAACTTGATAAATGCCCTACCCTGCCCATCAATTCGTGGTACGGCAGCAAGCAACGCTTGGGTATAGGGGTGTTGGGGCGCGCGCATGACTTCCTCAGTTTGTCCACGTTCAACGACACGCCCTAGATACATCACACATATTTCATGTGCCATATATTCCACCACCGCCAAGTTATGCGTGATAAACAAATAACTCAAACCTAAGTCTTGTTGCAACGATTTTAACAGGTTCAAAATTTGCGCCTGCACCGACACATCTAAAGCACTGGTCGGCTCATCACAAATGAGCAGTTGAGGCGACACGGCGAGCGCACGTGCAATAGCAATACGCTGTCGTTGCCCCCCTGAGAACTCATGGGGATAACGCCACTTGGTATCAGCCGACAAGCCCACTTGATCTAACAGCGCATCAATGTACGTTTGGCGGGAATGACTCTCGCCTCCCACTTTTAACGCACTCATCCCCTCTTCCAAAATTTCGGCGATGCGCATTTTAGGATTCAGCGAAGCATAAGGATCTTGAAACACCATTTGCATCGAAGCATGCCCCGCTTTGCGATTGCTTAACGCCTGCCCTGCAAACTGTACGCTGCCTGCGCTAGGGGGGATCAATTGCAACAACGCCTTACCTAGGGTGGTTTTGCCACACCCTGATTCGCCCACTAACGCCAAGGTGTGACCTTGCGGCAAAGTCAGAGACACGCCATCCACCGCTTTCACATAGCCTGTCACCTGCTGCAAAATGCCTTTGCGTATAGGGAAATGGACTTGTAAATCGCTCACCTGCAATAGCGTGCGGCTTTGCGTTTCTTGCAATGTGGTTATGGATGATTGAATTGTGCGGGGAGGATTGAGGGGGGATTCGACGTTAAGTGTTGTGTTTTTGCCGTATAGATGACACCTCACTCCCTGTCCCCGAACCAGTTCAATCCATTCTGGTGTTTGTGTATGACACAGCCCCCAAGCTTGATCGCAACGCGGGGCAAAGCGACAGCCCTGTGTGATACTACCTAGTGGCGGAACATTGCCTGCAATGGCGGTTAATGTGTGGTTACGTCGTGTCGCGTCGGGTAATGCCGCAAATAATTTTTGGGTATAGGGATGCAAAGGTTGGGTAAACAATTGTTTACGTGAGGCTTGCTCGACAATTTGCCCCGCATACATCACGCCGACCCGATGAGCAGTTTCAGCAACGACCCCCAAGTCATGCGTAATCAATAGCATGGCCATGCCCGTTGTGGATTGCACGTCGCGCAACAATTGCAGCACCTGCGCTTGAATGGTGACATCAAGTGCCGTGGTGGGCTCATCTGCAATTAGCAAACTGGGCTTACCTGCCAATGCCATTGCAATCATTACCCGTTGCTTCATTCCGCCCGAAAGCTGAAATGGATAGGCGTTAACACGGCGTGCAGCCTCTGGAATCCCTACTTGATTGAGCAACTCAACACACCGTGTCTGCACATCATCACGCGGTAAATTTTGATGCAGTGTTAATACTTCCGCAATTTGTGCGCCCACCGTCATGACGGGATTGAGGCTTAAACCAGGCTCCTGGAAAATCATCGCCATTTTACGGCCACGTATTTGGCGCATCTCACGTTCTGACATTTGCAAGAGTGGCTTGCCCTCCAACAGAACAGAACCCTTTGCGTGCAATACGCCCTCAGGGAGTAAGCGCATCAG
>JAVHPV010000280.1:0-1654 GCA_036170775.1 Gallionella sp.
CGCCGACCAAACCATCACCCGTTCCAGACTTACCATGACAAGGGGTGCAGTAAATGGCATACAGATGAGCCCCTTTAGCGACTGACTTGTCGTCAGCGGCCACTGGGTTTGCCATCAGCTTTGCAGCTTCTTGATCTTTCACCAATACCGTCGTACCTGCCACGGGAACGGATCGTTTAGGGAATGCTTGCATACCAGGATTGGCTACATCAGCACTTTCTCCTGGTTTGATACTTACTTGATTCGCCATATCTCTCGACCATGGCCACGCATGTGCCAAGGAAGGGGCTATCAACAACGCGATTGCTAAGGATATTTTTCTCATTTCCCTGCCTCTTCTTGAATTTCCAATGCCTCGTGAGTAACAAATACTTGTCTGATTTTCTCTATCGCCTTAGCGTCCGCTTTAACTAAAACCCCAATTTGGTCTTCGCTCACCATACTGCTATACAACGGTGAGCGTTTAGCAGGAAGCCCCGCACAGATTAAGAACCCCAAGATAGAGATAAATACTCCGCCCAAGATAAACATTTCATAGGTCAGCACAAAATTAGGTGGAAACGGAACGATCGGCTTGCCGCCTTTCATTTGCGCGTAAAAATTCGCCTGCGCACCTGAAATCAGGAAAAACCCAAGCAAGCCACCCATCAACGCCCCACCCAGAGTAAACCACTGCACTTTGGCTGGACGTTCACCCAAAAGATCTTCTACCTCGTGGTGTTCGATCGGAGATTTAAGTATCAGATCGTCAAAATTAAAGCCCTCTATATTAGCCGCACGCAACTGATAGATCGCGCCTTCGGCCTCTTCAAAATTATTGAACAATGCAAGTATGTGTCGTTGGCTCATGTTAATGCGCTCCCTGCTCAGCAGTTTCACTCTTCTTCAAGTGCAAGCTGCGGTGATAGACCATTTCCTTAACTTCGTACATTGAGATGGATGGGAATACCTTGCAAAACACCATAAATAACAGGGTAAACCAACCAAAGCTTGCGAACACCATGCCCCATTGCACAAAACTAGGCCATTGATCATGATCCCATGTCCAAGGGTAGTAACCATGCGAGAACGTCGGTGCGACGATCATCCAGCGTTCCAGCCACATCCCCAAATTCAACAGCAGCGAGACAGCAAACAATACTGGAATGTTGGTTTGGATGCGTTTGAAAGCCAGCGTCAATGGAACAATAGAACCACAGAAGATCATGCCCCACCAAAAAGGCGCATAAGTCCCTGTCGCCTTTTGGATAAGCACCGCTTTGGATGCCTCGTCATGGCTATACCATACCGCAGCAAACTCAACCGCATTCAGATAAGTCCAGACCATAGCAATGGCGAAAGTCAAACGTACTGTCTTTTTAAGAATGCTCTTGGTCATATATTCTTCAAAGCGGAACACATAGCGCAAGATAATAAACAGCGTGATGATTGCCGCGCAGCCTGAATACAACGCCCCAGCCACAAAGTAAGGAGGGAATGAAGTGACATGCCAACCGGGTTGTTGTGACATCGCAAAGTCAGAGGCCACGATGGAGTGCACCGACACCGCCAATGGAATCAAGAAGCATGCGATCGTCAGGTAAGTGACGCGGAAATTACGCCACTGACGATCCGTACCTTCCCAACCCAACGATAACAAGGTGTACAGCTTCTT
>JAVHPV010000281.1:0-1652 GCA_036170775.1 Gallionella sp.
AAGAAATGTATTACTTTTCTTATAAAGATGCAACAATTTTGAATGTATTGTGGGGCGGGCTTAATATGCGGCAGAATGTCGTCCCCCAAACTTGCTACTCCATCCCAGATAGGTATCCACTATGCAACTCAACCTCTCCACTGATATCGCACTGCGCACCCTGATCTATTTGGGGCAAAAGAAAGAGGCCGCCACCATCGCTGAAGTTTCCGAAGCGTTTGAGATCGTCAAGACGCACTTGATGAAAGTCGTCATGCAATTGGTTGCTGCGGGATTGATTGTCAGCGAACGCGGCAGGAACGGCGGCATCCGCCTCGCTAGGGATGCTTCAGAGATCGTGGTGGGCGATGTGGTACGCTTGATGGAAAGCAATCTCGCGCTGCTTTACTGCATGAAAGACGACGCGACTAATGATGTTTGCCCATTGATGCCAAAGTGTCGATTAAGGAAAGTTTTCTTTAAGGCGCAGAGCGCGTTTTTAAGCACGCTGGATGAAAGCACGTTGGCCGATCTTCTTTAACGTCAGCTTCGTGTTGGGTTAAATCCTACTCATTTTTAGTCACCCATCGTGCTGCGCGAAAAGCCGCTGCGGGAAAACTGTCCAGAGGTGGAGAGTGAGTTAGAGATAGAACGTTGTGTGGTGGTGCTGAAGCCGCGATAAATATCCACGTTTTGTTCAAACATTCGAATTTTATGGCTGGCAATGCCAAGCTCACGAATGAACTCATCCCAATTGGCATGGCGTTTTGCCACATTTTTTTCTAACGCATGATTGATCACTTGAATCAATTCTTTGGGCAACTCGCGGCGATATTTTTCGATGGGAATAATCGGGAAATTGAGAATGGCAATCTGCGCATCAAAATTTGACTCTGCCTCAAAGGTGTTGCGTCCCGTCAGCAAGCGATACATCACCGCACCCAGAGAATAAATATCGGCGCGTTCATCCAGTGGCCGTCCTTCCAGTTGGTCGGGCGACATATAGGCGAGGCTGCCAGCCACCACTTGGTCGATGCCATTTTGGGTGATCGCGCAACCAAAATCCGTGAGTTTGGCATTGCCATTATTTTGCAGAATGATGTTGGCGGGCTTGACATCACGATGCACGATGCCCAATTGCGCAGCGTAGCGTAATGCGCTGGCAATTTGTTCGATCACCAACAGCAAGGTGTTAATGGGCAACAGATTCTCGCTTTGTTCGTAACGATCCAGCGATGAACCATTGGCGTATTCCATCACCAGATAAGCCCCACTCGGCTCATGCAAATCTGCCTCAAATACATGCACGATATTTTTGTGATGCAGCCGCTGACCAAATTCGACCTCGGCCAAAAACATTTTTTTGTGCAACTCGGATTGCGCAACTTTGCCAAGTTGCTTGATAGCAAAGGTGGCAAAAGTCTCATCTTGAATGGCTAGGTAAACATCCGAAGTCGCCCCCGAACCGATGCGGCGCACGATGGAGTATTTGCCAATACGGGCGGGATAAGAAAGCATCGAGCCCCCTTTCTAATACAACCGCACAGCTAAAATCACTTGGGCGATATTGGGCAATTAACGGAATACGATGGTCTTATTGCCGCACACCAGCACGCGGTCTTCCACGTGGTAACGCAAGCCGCGCGCCAGCACCGTCCGCTCAATATCGCGCC
>JAVHPV010000282.1:0-1649 GCA_036170775.1 Gallionella sp.
ATTGCGCGTTTGGGGAGTGCTTTGGCGGTGTCGGCGGGGCAGACGGTAGCGGTAATGGATTGGGATAGCCATCGTTATTTGGAATGCTTTTTTGCTATTCCTATGCTGGGTGCAGTGTTGCAGACGGTCAATGTGCGGCTATCACCTGAGCAGATTGCCTACACCTTGAATCATGCACGTGCTGATGTGTTGTTGGTGCATGAAGATTTCTTGCCGTTGCTGGAGAGCTTGCGTGCGCAATTGAAAACGGTGCAACGTTTTGTGTTGTTGTCGGATCATGTTGCGCCGACGCTGCCTGCGTTTTTTGAGACAGATTACGAAAGTTTGCTGAGTGTTGGAAATCCACAGCATCTGTTTGCTGACTTTGATGAAAATACCCGCGCCACCACGTTTTACACCACGGGTACCACGGGCTTACCCAAGGGGGTGTATTTCAGCCATCGCCAATTGGTATTGCATAGTTTGGCGGTAGCGGCAGCCTTTGGCACGGCTCCTGTGCAGGGACGTTTTGCCCGTGATGATGTGTACATGCCCATCACCCCGATGTTCCATGTTCATGCGTGGGGATTCCCTTATGTGGCAACCATGTTAGGGGTGAAGCAGGTCTATCCAGGACGCTATCAGCCTGAGTTGTTGTTGCAGTTGATAGCGCAAGAAAAAGTGACTTTTTCACATTGTGTGCCCACCTTGTTACATATGCTGTTGACGAGTGTGCCAGCGGGGGCATCGCCGTTGCGCGGGTGGAAAGTGGTGATCGGTGGTTCGGCTCTTGCCAAGGGTTTAGCGCAAACAGCATTGGCGCAAGGGGTAGATGTTTATGCGGGCTATGGCTTATCGGAAACCTGCCCAATTTTGTCGCTCGGAATGTTGGATGCGGGGGAGGATTCTGTTCCTGATGTGGCTATATCACGACGCATTCGCGCAGGGCATAGTTTGCCGTTAGTAGACCTGCGCGTGGTGGATGAACAAGGGCATGAAGTAGCGCGCAATGATATGGCAGCGGGGGAAGTGGTGGTGCGTGCACCGTGGCTGACGCAAGGCTATTTGCATGATGACGTTGCCTCACAAACCTTATGGCAAAGCGGCTATTTGCATACGGGCGATATTGCCACATACGATGCGCAGGGCTCGTTGAACATCACGGATCGACTCAAGGATGTCATCAAATGCAGCGGAGAATGGTTGTCGTCGTTGGCTTTGGAAAGCGTGCTTTCTGAACATCCTGCCGTCAGTGAAGTCGCGGTGATTGGCGTGCCTGATGAAAAATGGGGCGAGCGTCCGTTGGCCTTGGTGTTGCTGAAAGCGGGGCACGCAGCCGACATTAAAGCTTTGCGCGAACCTGTGCAACGCAGTGTTGACGAGGGACATTTGCCGCGTTATGCACGCTTGCTGGACATCGAGTTGGTTTGCCAATTACCGCGCACCAGCGTGGGCAAGTTGGATAAAAAAGCCATGCGTGCCGCGCGTCTGTGAGTGCTACCGCTACTTAATTTGTTTTAGTTTGATGGGTAGTTTGATTGCAGGGAGTGCGCTGGCAGAAGTCTCCTGTTCTTGGGGTAACGGGCGTTCAATGACGGTGGTTTTGGTGGCAGGGAAATCATCGCGGTGACGGGCTTTTAATTTGGCTGCATTGAGTTTGGCGGCGCGCA
>JAVHPV010000283.1:0-1639 GCA_036170775.1 Gallionella sp.
TCCATTGCTTAAAAGGTGTTGTGGTAGGAGCTTGATTTATCGAGCGATTGGGTGCAGGTATTTAGCGATGCAAAGATGACCACAGTCTTGCTCGGTCGTATCCCCATCACTGCGAAATCATCGCAATAGGCAATGATGCTTACCGCTTCAAACTGCGTAAAAATCTCCCTCAGGAAACTGGAACAGTGGAAATAACGGGACGCTGCTTGACAGTTTTTAGGTTTAAGCGTGCTGGTATCGAATATTTTAGATGGCACGATTTGCGGCATACATGGGCAAGCTGGCAGGTTCAAGCAGGAACACCGCTGCATGTGTTGCAAGAGTTGGGTGGTTGGGAATCAGCGGAGATGGTAAGGCGATATGTACACCTATCCAGCGAACATCTAGCAGTCTGTCGGGCTTAAAGGGAATCGGCTGCAAATCCGCCTAGTCGGTGCATATTCCGCCGCTTTTTTGGTCAATAGAACGACTATTGACCTGCAAAACCGGCAAAATCTGCCCTCGCCCAGCCGAATTTTGCGAGCAGCTGCTAAGCGGCTTGCCTGCTTGACCCGTTTCGCTTCGATTCTTCAATTCCGACAGGCTGCTAGCCGAGTATGTTGATGGGTTCTTTGGGCTACATGTTGTGAGTAGCTACGATTTTGCTACGGATGCACAAATAAAAAAGAGTTAGATTTCTCTAACTCATTGATTATATGGGGTGGCTGATGGGGCTCGAACCCACGACAACAGGAATCACAATCCTGGACTCTACCAACTGAGCTACAGCCACCGTTGAACTTTTGCTGACAGACACTGGTGTGCCCGACAGGAATCGAACCTGCAACCCCCAGCTTAGAAGGCTGGTGCTCTATCCGGTTGAGCTACGGGCACAAATTCTTCTGCGAGAGAAATACTACTAAAACCTGGTCGGGGTGGAGAGATTCGAACTCCCGACATCCTGCTCCCAAAGCAGGCGCGCTACCAGGCTACGCTACACCCCGAAGGCTGCGCATTATACAGATTCAGCCTAATAAATCAATTCAGTTTTGATGTTTTTTTAATTGAGGTGATGCCAGCATCAGGTAGTATCCCATCGACCACAAAGTTAACAAGGCGGCAAGGTAGAGCAACATCGCGCCGACGACTTGGCAATCTATACCGAATAGCTGTTGTTGGTAGAGTAACAATAGAATTGCGAACATCTGAAAAGTGGTTTTGATTTTCCCTAACATAGACACCGCAACACTTTTGCTTTCGCCCAATTTCGCCATCCATTCGCGCAACGCGGAAATTGTGATTTCTCGCCCAATGATAATGAATGCGATGATTGCATCGGCACGTCCTAGCTTGACTAACAGAATCAATGCTGCGGCCACCATCAGTTTGTCTGCCACTGGATCAAGAAAAGCACCAAAGGCTGAAGATTGATTTAATTTGCGCGCCAAATAGCCATCCAGCCAATCGGTGACAGAAGCTAGTAAAAACACGCCTGTGGCGATGAGGTTTTTAGCTTGCGGGGCTAATGAGGTGTCCGACAAGTAATAGACTACGACGAATACTGGAATCAGCAGGATTCTTAACCAAGTAAGCAAGTTTGGGATGTTGAGTGGCATAGGGCTAGTGTAGCCGTTGACAATTCTTTTCAGCAACAAAATAT
>JAVHPV010000284.1:0-1637 GCA_036170775.1 Gallionella sp.
GCGCTGCGCTTATCCACCCTACGGCTAAATTGGTACATTTGTATTTCTTACTCCCTCACACCACACTCATGTCAGCCGCACTTCCAGCCGTTTGCCCAATGCTGCCGCGTATTTGCGCAACGTCGCCAGCGATGGCGACGGGCTACCCGTCACCAGCGCGTTCTCCAGTCGGGCAATGGCGGGAGCTTTCGTTCCCATGCGTTCGGCGACCTGCGCTTGGGTTAATCCCGCCTCCTTGCGCGCCGCCAGAATCGCGTCGAACATCGGCATTTCTTCGCGCTCGATGCGTTCAAATTCAGCGCGAACTGCTGGATTTTCCAACATTTTTGCTTTCATTTCCGCGTATGTCATAGTGGGTGGAATACGTTCAGTGTTCATTTTTAATCTCCTTCAAACGGGCTTCAGCAATCCGCCGCTCGTTGGGCGGGGTTTTCTGGGTCTTTTTAACAAAACTGTGCAGCATCACGATACGGCGACCGACCATCGTGCAGTAGAACACGCGGGCGATACCTTCCGCGCCTTTCAGCCGCAACTCAAACAAGCCGCCGCCAAACGCTTCAGTGTGCGGTTCGCCCAGATTCGCGCCAACGACTTTCATTCGGTCAGCCAGATTCAAGAAACGAGCGGCCAGCGTTTCCGGCAACGCCATGATTTCAGTCTGGACTTTTTCGCTGTAGAAACTGATGGTGTAGTTCACGGGCAGAATGATAACATATCCGTTATTAAGTGTAAGCCGTTTGCAATCCGAAGCGGCTTCGGGTGCAGTGCGCGCAAGTGCTTAAGAACACGATTATGCAGCGACCACCGCACCCGATAGCGTGGGTTTTTACGTCCATGATTCAATGGCTGAAAGTGAGGTAGATGCTGATTTATTCGGTTTTGTCATTGATGAAACCACTAGCCATTCGACTAAGCCAGCAAGCTGGCAAGTCGCTGGTTATCCCGCGAAAGCGGGAATCCATTTATATCAAGGCACTGGGTCTCCGCCTGGCTGAAAGCCAGTTTATCTTGAGCCTGTCGAAAGGCGGAAATGACGAATAAATCAGCGTTTCCTTAGGGTTGTAGTAGCCCGACTTGTCGGGTTACGCGGTAAAACTGCTAACCCGACCTACACTACTACACTACTACGCCACTGGCAAAATCTGCGCTCGCCCAGCCGAATTTTACGAGCAGACGCTAAGGGAGTGATGATGGTGGATGCGCTGCGCTTATCCACCCTACAGTCTGCGCGTAAATGATACTTCAGTAATTTCCGTATCCCTAAGCGGCTTGCCTGCTTGACCAATTTCGCGTCGATTCTTCAAGTCCGACAGACTGCTAGTGCCAAAACTTTACAATCGCGGCGAAAATGCCCGTCGCGGCCAACAGTGTTCCTGTATTCCATTTGATGATTTCATACTTCATCGACTCAAGTTTGGCCTCAACCTTTAACTCCATTGCGGTTACGTCGTGTTTAGTGGCAACCTCGGTATTCAACACCTCTTTCAATGCCTCGGACTGCGCACGAGCTTGATTCTCTGGAACCCCTGCGACTTTCAATGTTTCAACCTACTTTAGCGTATCAAAGGTAACTGCACTCATTATCTTCCCCCTTTTTTCAATGCCGCTACAGTGTAGCAAAACTTCCTGTTTCCAAC
>JAVHPV010000285.1:0-1158 GCA_036170775.1 Gallionella sp.
CTCCAAAACCGAGGGTTGGGGGTTCGAGACCCTCCTGGCCTGCCAAATAGTAAGTGTTAAGTTGATTGGAAAAATCGCAGATGGCAGACAAAATTAAATTGCTGGTCGCTTTTCTGCTCGTGGTGGCAGGAGTTGCTGGCTTTTATTACTTGCATGACAGTGCGGCGGTGTTGCAGCTCGCTGTAGTGTTGCTGGGGGTTTTGCTGGCGGTGGCCGTGGCTTGGACGAGTGCGCCTGGTAAGCGGTTTTTTGTTTTTGGTCAAGATTCTGTGGCTGAGGCGAAGCGTGTGGTCTGGCCAACGCGCAAAGAAACATTGCAAACCACAGGTGTGGTTATCTTGTTTGCCATAACGATGGCTTTGTTTTTGTGGGCTGTTGATGCGAGTCTGATGGTGATGGTAAATAAACTGATGGGACGGGGTGAGTAATGGCCATGCATTGGTATGTTGTTCATACGTATTCTCAGTTTGAGAAAAGCGTACAGCGCGCACTGAATGAGCGTATTCAGCGCGAAGGCATGCAAGATCAGTTTAAGCAAATCTTGGTGCCTGTTGAAGAAGTGGTTGAGCTCAAGGGTGGGCAAAAAAGCATTACCGAGCGTAAATTCTTTCCGGGATATGTGTTGGTGGAAATGGAGATGACCGACGAAAGTTGGCATTTGGTTAATAGCACGCCCAAAGTGACAGGCTTTTTGGGTGGTTCGGCGATGAAGCCAACCCCTATCAGCGAAAAAGAAGTGCAAAACATCATGCAGCAAATGCAGGCAGGTGTTGAGAAACCTAGGCCTAAAGTGTTGTTTGAGGTGGGTGAGTCGGTGCGTGTTAAAGAAGGGCCGTTCACTGATTTCAATGGCATGGTTGAGGATGTGAATTACGACAAAAATAAGATACGGGTGGCGGTGACCATTTTTGGTCGTTCGACTCCTGTAGAGTTGGATTTTGGCCAAGTAGAGAAAGGCTGAGGAGCGAGATCAGTAAAGGGAGGCTATTCTGCAGTGGTGCAGGGTTGGCTTCCATTTGCTGTTTCTCATGTTGGGGAGAAACGACAAGTTTCGTGATTACCCGTTTGATAGGAGCGCAACATGGCAAAGAAAGTAATCGGCTACATTAAGCTGCAAGTGCCTGCAGGTAAGGCAAATCCAAGTCCACCAATTGGTCC
>JAVHPV010000285.1:1258-7628 GCA_036170775.1 Gallionella sp.
GATGAGTCTATTGATATTGCCGTTAATTTGGGTGTTGATGCACGTAAATCTGACCAATTAGTGCGTGGTTCAGTGGTGTTGCCCAAGGGTACAGGTAAATCTGTGCGAGTGGCTGTGTTTGCGCAAGGTGCTAAAGCCGAAGAAGCTAAAGCTGCGGGTGCGGATATTATTGGCTTTGAAGATTTGGCTGAATCTATCAAAGCTGGCAATCTGAACTTCGATGTATTGATTGCCAGTCCCGACGCAATGCGTTTAGTGGGGCAGCTTGGCCAGATTCTGGGGCCGCGTGGTTTGATGCCTAATCCTAAAGTGGGTACGGTTTCTGCTGATGTGGCTGGAGCGACACGCAATGCCAAGGCGGGTCAAGTGCAATACCGTACGGATAAAAACGGTATCGTGCAATGTACGATCGGTCGCGCTTCATTTGCTTCAGAAGCTTTGCGTGAAAATTTGTTGGCTCTGATTGATGCGTTGAATAAAGCCAAGCCTGCTGCCTCTAAGGGTGTCTACCTGAAGAAAATCTCAATCTCCAGCACGATGGGGGCTGGGATTCGCGTTGAGCAAGCAAGTTTGGCTGCTTAATTGCGTTGAATACGCCGATGAGGGTGAGCCTCATCGACAAAAGTTTTGGAATGCTGGCGTGCTTGCAGCATCCGAGACCGTAGGTGCAGAGATGCTTAATTAACATAAAGTTTGACTTTGTGTTGACCCACGTAGATGGTGCGCCCGCGAGTAGGAATGATTGTTCTCCTGACTCATGGTCGCTGTTGTAATCGAAGAGATGTGCGTCAGTGCATCTCGGAAACTGGAGGAAGACTTGAGTCTCAATCTGCAAGAAAAACAAGCGGTGGTCGCGGAAGTGAGTGCGCAAGTAGCTCAATCTCAAACCATTGTTTTGGCAGAGTATCGCGGCATCGCCGTCGCTGATATCACCAAGTTGCGTGCGGAAGCGCGTAAGGCGGGGGTGTATCTGCATGTGTTAAAAAACACATTAGCGCGTCGTGCTGTGCAAGGCACACCTTTTGAACCGCTGGCTGAAAAAATGGTCGGGCCGCTCGTGTATA
This sequence comes from Gallionella sp., assembly GCA_036170775.1. Taxonomy (GTDB): domain Bacteria; phylum Pseudomonadota; class Gammaproteobacteria; order Burkholderiales; family Gallionellaceae; genus Gallionella. Next base: position 2,323 of record JAVHPV010000285.1, read on the forward strand.
GCATGAGCTCTGACGCAGTCGCGGCGGCTAAGGTGGTCTTCGATTTTGCCAAGACCAATGACAAGATGGTGATTAAAGCAGGTTCGATGGCGGGTTCTGTGATGTCCGCAGAGCAAGTGGCGATCTTGGCTGCAACACCAAGCCGTGATGAGTTGATCGCGATGTTGATGGCAACCATGAATGCAACGACTGCCAAGTTCGTGCGTACTTTGGCTGCTATTCGTGACAGCAAAGAAACTGCAACTGCTGCTTAAACTTTTTGAATTAACTGTATTTCTAGGAGAACAAAATGGCTGTATCTAATGCTGACTTGATGGACGCAATCGCTGGCATGACCGTGCTGGAACTGTCTGATCTGATCAAACAAATGGAAGAAAAATTTGGCGTGTCTGCCGCAGCGGTTGCTGTTGCAGGTCCTGCGGCTGGTGGTGCAACAGCAGCAGCGGCTGAACAAACGGAATTTACCGTGATGTTGACAGGTGCTGGTGACAGCAAAGTGAACGTAATTAAGGTGGTTCGTGCGATCACGGGTCTGGGCTTGAAAGAAGCTAAGGATCTGGTGGATGGTGCACCTAAGGCTGTTAAAGAAGGTGTGTCTAAAGCCGATGCTGATGCGGTCGCTAAGCAATTGATTGAAGCTGGCGCAACGGCTGAAATCAAGTAAGGTTTCTCGCTGTAAGAAGGCTGGCGGATCACCGTCAGCCTTTTGCCGCTTTAAGAAAGCAGCGTTTAGAAATGTTTGAAAAAGCGTTCTAACCCCTGTCTTCTGTAAATGTCATAACGCCGTTGTGACAGGACAAAACTGTTTTCCTTCAATCGTGGAGATTATATGAGCTATTCTTTTACCGAAAAAAAACGTATTCGTAAAAGTTTTGGCAAGCGAGTCGGTGCATTGCCGGTTCCTTTCCTGTTGTCCACCCAATTAGAGTCGTTCGCCGCATTCTTGCAAGCCTATACGCCAGCTGAACAGCGTAAAAATCAGGGGCTACAAGCCGCTTTCAATGGCATTTTCCCTATTGAAAGCCATTCTAAAAATGCGCGTTTGGATTTTGTGAGTTACCAGCTAGGGCTGCCTCCTTTTGATGTAAAAGAGTGTCAACAACGTGGCTTGACCTATGCGTCGCCCTTACGCGCACGCGTACGCTTGACCATTATGGATAAAGAGGCTGCTAAGCCAACCATCAAAGAAGTTAAAGAGCAAGAAGTCTACATGGGCGAAATCCCCTTGATGACCACGACGGGTTCTTTTGTTATTAACGGTACTGAGCGCGTGATCGTATCGCAGCTACATCGTTCGCCAGGCGTGTTCTTTGAACATGACCGTGGTAAAACGCACTCCTCTGGGAAGTTATTGTTCTCGGCTCGCATCATTCCTTATCGTGGCTCATGGTTGGATTTTGAGTTTGATGCTAAAGACTACGCGTATTTCCGTATTGACCGTCGTCGTAAGATGCCCGTCACTATTTTGCTGCGTTCGTTGGGTTATAACAACGAAGACATGCTGAAAATGTTCTTTGATTTTGATGCCTTTCATTTGGGAAAAAAAGGCATTCAATTTGAAGTCGTTCCTGAACGTTTGCGTGGTGATGTAGCACGTTTTGACATTGTCAATAAAGCCGGGAAAGTGATTGTTGCGAAGGATAAGCGTATTACCGTGCGCCATATTCGTGAGATACAAGAAGCGGGCATTGATAAGTTGGCCGTTGCTGACGAGTTCTTGTTTGGTCGCGTGTTGGCAGAAAATGTGATCGACAAAGAGAGTGGCGAAATTGTTGCTAACGCCAATGATGAAATTACCGAAGCACTTCTGAATAAGTTGCACGCTGCGGGTATCACCAAAATACATACCTTGTATACCAATGAGTTGGATCATGGTGCGTATATATCGCAAACCTTGCGTACCGATGAAACCGTCGATCAGTGGACGGCACGCGTGGCTATTTATCGCATGATGCGCCCAGGCGAACCGCCAACCGAAGATGCGGTGGAAGGGCTGTTTAATGGCTTATTCTTCAGCGAAGAGCGTTACGATTTGTCTTCTGTGGGGCGTATGAAGTTTAACCGTCGTGTTGGTCGTGAAGAACTGACGGGTGCATCCATCTTGTCCAACGATGACATCGTCGCCGTGGTCAAGATTTTGGTCGAGTTGCGGAATGGTCGTGGTGAGATTGACGATATTGACCACTTGGGTAATCGCCGTGTGCGTGCCGTGGGCGAATTGGCAGAAAATCAGTTCCGCGCTGGCTTGGCACGTGTTGAGCGCGCGGTCAAAGAGCGTCTAGGACAAGCTGAAACTGACAACTTGATGCCGCATGACTTGATTAACGCGAAGCCCATTTCAGCTGCGGTTAAAGAGTTCTTCGGTTCTAGCCAGCTGTCGCAGTTTATGGATCAAACCAATCCACTCTCGGAGATTACCCACAAACGTCGTATCTCAGCGTTAGGACCTGGTGGCTTGACCCGCGAACGTGCTGGCTTTGAAGTGCGTGACGTGCATCCAACACACTATGGCCGTGTCTGTCCTATTGAAACGCCAGAAGGTCCAAACATTGGTTTGATCAATTCTTTGGCGTTGTATGCACGTACTAACGAATACGGCTTTATCGAAACGCCTTATCGCAAAGTGAGTGGCGGCAAAGTCTCGGATGATGTGGACTACTTGTCGGCCATTGAGGAAGGTAACTTCACCATCGCCCAAGCGAATGCTGAGCTGGACAAAAAAGGGCATTTCACCAACGACATCGTGTCAGCACGTCAGCATAATGAATTCGTGTTGGCTGAGCCAGGCAAGTTGGAATACATGGACGTGTCTCCTTCGCAGGTGGTGTCGGTGGCGGCTTCGCTGATTCCATTCTTGGAGCACGATGATGCGAACCGCGCGTTGATGGGAGCTAACATGCAACGTCAGGCCGTGCCTTGCTTGCGCGCTGAAAAGCCGTTAGTGGGTACTGGCATTGAACGCACTGTGGCGGTGGACTCAGGTACGGCGGTTCAAGCATCGCGCGGCGGACGCATTGATTACGTCGATGCCGGTCGTATTGTGGTGCGTGTTAACGATGATGAAACTACCGCTGGCGAAGTGGGGGTGGATATCTATAACCTGACTAAATACACTCGTTCAAACCAAAATACCAACATCAACCAACGTCCGCTCGTCAAAGTGGGCGAGGTCATCGCACGCGGTGACGTGATTGCCGATGGTGCTTCTACCGATATGGGCGAATTGGCTCTTGGGCAAAATATGTTGGTCGCGTTTATGCCTTGGAATGGCTACAACTACGAAGACTCGATTTTGATTTCTGAGCGTGTCTTGATGCAAGACCGTTTCACCTCAATCCATATCGAGGAATTGACGGTGGCGGCACGAGACACCAAGCTAGGTGCTGAAGAAATTACGCGCGATATTCCGAATCTTGCCGAAGCGCAATTAGCGCGTTTGGATGAATGCGGCATTGTGCATATCGGTGCAGAGGTCGCGGTGGGCGATGTGTTGGTGGGTAAAGTAACGCCTAAAGGCGAAACGCAGCTGACCCCTGAAGAGAAATTGTTGCGCGCCATCTTTGGTGAAAAAGCCTCGGATGTGAAAGATACTAGCTTGCGCGTTCCCGCAGGCAGTTCTGGGACGGTTATCGACGTGCAAGTGTTTACGCGCGAGGGTTTGCAACGCGACAAACGTGCCCAACAAATCATTGACGACGAACTGAATCGTTACAAGAAGGATCTGGCTGACCAGATGCGTATTGTTGAAGTGGATGTGTTTGCGCGTTTGGAAAAACTATTGCTCAATAAGGTGGCGAATGGCGGCCCTAAGAAATTGGCCAAAGGCACGTCGCTGAGCAAGGAATACTTGGATGGGGTTGAGCATCATCAATGGTTTGATATTCGTGTGGCCGACGACGAAATCGCTGCGCAGTTGGAGCAAGTCAAAGAAGGGTTGGCGCAAAAACGCGTTGAATTCGATGCCGCGTTTGAGCTGAAAAAGAAAAAGCTGACCCAAGGCGATGAATTGCAAGCTGGCGTACAAAAGATGGTTAAGGTGTACGTGGCCGTTAAACGTCGTTTGCAAGCGGGTGACAAGATGGCGGGGCGTCACGGTAATAAAGGGGTGGTGTCGCGCATCGTGCCTGTAGAAGATATGCCGTACATGGCGGATGGTACGCCCGTGGATGTGGTGTTGAACCCATTAGGTGTGCCTTCTCGTATGAACATTGGTCAGATTTTGGAAACTCACTTGGGCTGGGCAGCCAAGGGCTTAGGCAAAAAGATTGATGACATGTTGCAAGCCAATGCCAAGATTACCGAAATACGTAAATTCTTGAATAAGATTTACAACCACCACAATGGACAAACAGTGGATCTGGATGCCTTCAGCGATGATGAAATTATCGAGTTGTGCCGCAATATGAAGAAAGGGGTGACTTTTGCCACGCCAGTGTTCGACGGCGCAAGCGAAGAGGAAATCAAGTACATGCTGGAACTGGCTGAATTGCCCTTGTCAGGGCAAACCATTTTGCATGATGGTCGTACTGGGGAAGCCTTTGATCGTCCAGTGACGGTGGGTTACAAGCACGTGTTGAAATTGCACCACTTGGTGGACGACAAGATGCACGCCCGTTCAACAGGGCCTTACAGCTTGGTTACGCAACAGCCGTTGGGTGGTAAAGCGCAGTTCGGTGGTCAGCGTTTCGGTGAAATGGAAGTGTGGGCGTTGGAGGCCTACGGCGCAGCTTACACCTTGCAAGAAATGCTTACTGTTAAGTCGGATGATGTGGCCGGGCGTACCAAGGTCTATGAAAATATCGTCAAGGGTGATCATAAGATTGATGCGGGTATGCCAGAGTCCTTCAATGTGGTTATCAAAGAAATTCGCTCGCTAGCGATCGATATGGATTTGGAGCGTAACTAATTATTGGGAGTAGGTCGGGCTTAAGCCCGACTTAGCACCAGTGTCGGATTAAGCCCGACCCCACTTACCAGATTTAGGAGTCACACATGAAGTCATTGTTAGATTTGTTCAAGCAGGTTACCCAAAAAGAAGAGTTTGATGCGATTAAAATCGGTCTTGCTTCTCCTGAAAAAATTCGCTCTTGGTCATATGGCGAAGTTAAAAAGCCAGAAACGATCAACTATCGTACCTTCAAGCCTGAGCGTGATGGTTTGTTTTGCGCCAAAATTTTTGGCCCAGTAAAAGACTACGAATGTTTGTGCGGCAAATACAAACGCCTGAAGCATCGCGGTGTGATTTGCGAGAAATGCGGCGTTGAAGTCACGTTGTCCAAAGTGCGTCGTGAACGCATGGGGCATAT
>JAVHPV010000286.1:0-7580 GCA_036170775.1 Gallionella sp.
TCAGTCCGCTTGTTTACGCAAGAAAGAAGGAATGTCCAAGGTATCCATGCCCGATTTTTCCATCGCTTCGATTTGCTCGCGGCGTCCCGTACGGAACGCGGTCGGGGTATCTAGGGTTTGGTAATCCACGGTGATGGGTTGATTATCCGTTCCCGTACGTTGATAGACTTCTTCGTGGCGATAAACCACTTCAGGTTTGGCTTGCTTGCCCATGACTCGACCGCCCAACCCTGTTGCCACCACAGTCACGCGCAGTTCGTCGCCCATCGAATCATCGAATACTGAACCGACGATCACCGTGGCTTCTTCTGCCGCGAATTGCACGCATTCCATGACATCGTCGATTTCTTTCAAACGCAAGCTGCTGCTGGAGGTGATATTGACCAACACGCCACGTGCGCCGGACATATCCATATCTTCCAACAAGGGGCTGGCGATGGCGCGTTCTGCCGCCACGCGTGCACGGTCTGCACCGTTGGCGATGGCTGAACCCATCATCGCCATGCCGTTTTCCGACATCACGGTGCGCACGTCAGCAAAGTCCACATTGATTAAACCGGGCACATTGATGACTTCCGCAATCCCTGCCACCGCGCCTTGCAACACGCCGTTGGCGGCTTTGAAGGCTTCAGGAACAGTCACATCGTTGCCCAGCACTTCCATGAGTTTGGAATTAGGTACGATGATGAGTGAATCGACATGCTCAGTCAGCGCGTCTATGCCTGCTTTGGCATGGCGCATACGATTGCCTTCGTAGGTAAAGGGTTTGGTGACCACGGCGACCGTTAAGATGTCTAACTCTTTAGCGATTTGCGCCACAATCGGTGCGGCCCCAGTTCCCGTGCCGCCCCCCATACCTGCAGTGATGAACACCATGTTGGCTCCTTGGATCATGTCGCGGATGCGGTCACGATCTTCTTCGGCAGCGGCTTGTCCAACCGACGGCTTCGCCCCCGCTCCCAGCCCCTTGGTGATGTTTGCACCGATCTGTAATTGGGTGCGGGCTTTGCTGCGTTTGAGTGCTTGTGCATCCGTATTGATGACAATGAACTCTACGCCCTGAACGCCTTGTTCGATCATATGATCGACGGCATTACCCCCACAGCCCCCCACGCCTATCACCTTGATCACTGCATCCTGAGTTTGTGCTTCCATGATTTCAAACATTGTCATCTCCTTAAAAAATTACCGCCAAAATTAATCCCATCCCCCGATGTGCCGCCAACCCCTGTACCGCTAAAAATTCCCTGCAAACCACGCCTTCATTTTTGCCAAAATATCGCTGAACGAACTGCCTTGTATGCGTGTTTCTTCATGGCGATGGTGATGCTCTAAGCCATACAACAACAGCCCCACGCCCGTCGCCATGCGCGGTGTTTTAACCACATCCGATAAGCCCCCCAGATATTTCGGGATACCCAGCCGCACGGGCATATGGAAAATTTCCTCACCCAATTCGACCATGCCTTGCATGGCACTACTGCCGCCCGTAATGACGATGCCAGACGAAAGCAAGTCTTCAAATCCACTGCGCCGCAGCTCCTGTTGCACCAGTGAATACAATTCTTCGACGCGCGGTTCAATCACTTCCGCCAGCGTTTGCCGCGACAACATGCGCGGCCCTCGTTCCCCCACGCCAGGCACTTCAATCGCCCCTTGATCGGCCAATTGTCGCAGTGCGCAACCATGACGAATCTTGATGTCTTCGGCATCCTGCGTTGGGGTACGCAAAGCCATGGCGATGTCGTTAGTGATTTGGTCACCCGCGATCGGAATCACGGCGGTGTGACGGATGGCCCCGCCCGTAAACACGGCGATGTCAGTGGTGCCGCCGCCGATGTCGACGATACACACCCCGAGCTCTTTTTCATCCTCTTCCAATACCGCTTTGCTCGATGCCAACGGTTGCAAGATCAGCTCATCCACTTCCAAACCACAGCGATGAATACACTTCATAATGTTTTGCACTGCGGCCACTGCGCCACTCACGATATGCACTTCCACATCCAGCCGCATTCCGCTCATACCCAGCGGTTTCTTGATGCCATCTTGCCCGTCAATACTAAATTCTTGTTCCAGCACATGCAGTTTCTGCTGATCGCCCGGCAAGCTGATTGAGCTGGCCGTTTCTAACACCCGATCAATGTCGGCTTGGGTGACTTCCTGATCTTTAATTTTCACCATGCCCTTCGAGTTGATGCTGCGAATATGACTGCCCGCAATGCCCGTGAACACCGCATGAATTTTGCAATCCGCCATCAGTTCGGCTTCTTCCAAAGCGCGTTGAATCGCACCTACCGTCGCCTCGATGTTGACCACCATGCCTTTTTTCATTCCCGATGAGGCGTGCATTCCCATGCCGATGATTTCCAAAGCCCCATCGGCTTTCACCTCGCCGACAATGGCCACAATCTTGGACGTGCCGATGTCCAGCCCGACCACGAGATTTTTGGATTCTTTATTGTTTCTACTCATCGCTCGCTCTCCACTGCTCGCCGCTCAACTGGCTTTCACATTCGCGCCACCGACGGCAAAGCCGTTGCGATAGCGCAAATCCACATATTTCAATTGCATATTCTTAATACTGTACGGATACACCGCGACAAAACGATCTAAACGTTGCGTCATGTCATCGCTGCCTAATTCAACCACCAGCCCCGTGTTCAACTTAATTTGCCATGCGTGGCGCGGCGACTCGGCTAATTGCGCCACTTGTAAGCCCAGCGGGGCGAGTTGTTGCCCAAATTCCGCATAACGTTGCGTCAGCACCGCTGCTTCACCTGTTTGCCCGATAAAGCTCGGCAAGACTTGTGCGCTGTCCGCGTTAAACACTTCGCCCTGCACATTCACCAAAGCCTCGTTATTCCAATGTGCCAAGGCTTGATGCTCTTCCAATTGCACTGTCAAACGATCTGGAAACTCACGCCGAATACTGACGCTGCGCACCCACGGCAATTGCTCTAACGTGGCACGCAGCCGTGCAATATCTACGGTAAAAAAATTGCCGTTCGCCTGGCTGCGCACCACCCGCAACACCTCATTCACATCCACACGCTGCGGCATGGCCGAGAGCCGTGCGCTGTGCAAAGGAAACAGCTCGGGGCGATGCAGCAAGTAAGACGCGCTGCCATACAACACCGCCAACACACTCCCCGCGAACAGTAGGTTGGCAATACTGCGCAGCAATGCGTGGTTATCCCACATCAACCCGCTCCTCAATCCTCACCCGCAAGCGGGCGAGAATGCGAAAGTACAAGACCATTCTCTGACCCTGCCATTCCCAATACGCGCAATACCAATTGCTCAAAGCTAATACCTGCCTGACGTGCTGCCATCGGCACTAAGCTGTGGTCGGTCATGCCGGGCGAGGTATTGATTTCCAACAAATAAGGCTTGCCCGCCGTGCTCATCAAAAAGTCCACCCGCCCCCAACCTTGTCCACCGATGAGCGCGAACGCTTGTTTCGCCAAAGCTTGCATTTCACTTTCTTGTGCAGCACTCAAACCACTCGGACACAAGTAGCGGGTATCGTCACGCAAATACTTGGCTTCGTAGTCGTAGAACTCGTTGGCAGGCTCAATCTTGATAACGGGTAACGCGCTGTCACCCAAAATGGCAGCGGTGTATTCGCCGCCACCGACAAAACTTTCCGCAATCACCAGCGGGTCGTGTTGCGCGGCATTCAAATAAGCTGCGTGTAACTGTTCCACGCTTTTAACCTTGCTGATGCCGACGCTAGAGCCTTCGTTGGCGGGCTTGACAAACAGCGGCAGACCTAACTGGGCAACCACTGCTGCGCTATCGCTGTGTGCGTCCAACAACACAAAATTGGGGATAGGCAATCCCGCTGCTTGCCACACCAACTTGGTGCGCCATTTATCCATGCCCAATGCCGAAGCCAATACGCCGCTGCCGGTGTAGGGGATGCCCAATAATTCCAATGCGCCTTGTACCGTACCGTCTTCGCCAAAACGACCGTGCAGTGCAATGAAAACACGGTCGAATTTCTCGTCGCGCAGTTCACTCAAATCACGCTGAGCTGGATCAAAGGCATGGGCATTTACGCCACTGCGTTGTAAGGCGGCCAAGACCGCTGCGCCGCTCTTTAACGAGACTTCGCGCTCAGCCGAACTTCCGCCAAATAACACGGCGACTTTGCCGAGTTGGGCAGGTGTGACGGGAGAGGATGGATTGTGCTTATTCATGTTGCTTGTACTCACCAATAATTTTTACTTCTGGATGTAACTCGATACCTGTTTGACGCAGCACCGTCGCGCACACGTGTTCAATGAGCTTTTCTATGTCAGCCGCCGTTGCATTGCCTGTATTGACGATGAAATTGGCATGTTTCTCCGATATCTGCGCACCGCCTAAACTCACGCCTTTTAGCCCACATTGCTGAATCAAACGCGCCGCATGGTCGCCACTGGGATTGCGGAATACCGAACCGCAATTGGGTTGTTGCAAGGGTTGGCTGGCAATGCGTTTATTCAACAGCTCTTTAATTTCGCGGCGTGCCACTGCACCATCCCCCGCAGGAAATCCCAACCACGCGGACATAAAGCGTTCATCGCGCGGTATACACAATTCAGCATGACGATAGCGAATTTGGTATTCACTGGGGCTGCGTACCGTCACTTCACCTTGGCGATTGATGACTTGCACCTCACGCACATGCGACCAAGTTTCGCTGCCATAACATCCCGCATTCATCGCCAACATGCCACCCAACGTGCCAGGGATGCCTGCGAAAAATTCCGCCCCGCGTAAATTGTGTAGCGCAGCAAAGCGCGCCAGCTTGGCACCCGGCACACCCGCCTCGGCGTAAATCACACCGTCACTTTGCAAACGCAGCTCACTCAATGCGCCATGCAGTAACAGCACCGTGCCACGCAAGCCCCCGTCACGCACCAACAGGTTGCTACCCAAACCCACTTCATAGAGCGGCTCATCTATCGACAAGCTGCGCATGAACACCACCAAATCATCCAGATCAGCGGGCTGGTAGACGCGATCCACCAGTCCACCCACACGCCAACTGGTGAGTTTGCTCATGGGCACGTGGTCACGCATCACACCGCGCAACCCCGCTGCTAAAAATTGACGTGGCTCGTTCATATTCATTGGTGCGCCAACTGTGTCAGTGCGTGCGGCACAGTACCGATAGAACCCGCGCCCATGGTGATGACCACATCACCGTCACGCGCTACTTGCAAAATGGTGCTGGGCATATCCACGATATTTTCCACAAACACGGCTTCGCTCTGCCCCGCAACGCGTAAGGCGTGCATCAGGCTACGACCATCCGCAGCCACTAGATGCGCCTCGCCAGCGGCGTACACTTCGCCCAACACCAGCGCATCCACGCTGCGCAATACTTTGACGAAGTCTTCAAACAAGTCACGCGTACGGGTGTAACGATGGGGCTGAAAAGCCAGTACCAAGCGTTTATCAGGGAATGCGCCACGCACTGCCGCCAGCGTTGCAGCCATTTCGACGGGGTGATGTCCGTAGTCATCAATCAGTGTGAACGTGCCACCGTGCGGCAAAGCCACTTCACCATAGCGTTGGAAACGTCGCCCCACGCCTTGGAACTCAGCCAGTGCCGCAACTATGGCGGCACTCTCCACCCCCACTTCAAGAGCAACGGCAATCGCCGCCAGCGAGTTCAATACGTTGTGCATACCCGCCAGATTGAGCGTGATGTCCAAATCTAGCGGCACACTGTTATGCCGACACACGGCGGTGTAGCACATCTTGCCGTTTTCGTGACGCACGTTCATCGCGCGTACCTGCGCATCTTCACTCAGGCCATAGGTACACACGGGTTTACTGATGCGCGGCAAGATGTCACGCACATTGGCATCGTCGATACACAACATTGCCCGACCATAAAATGGCAGATGCTCAACGAAATCCACGAAGGCTTGTTTGAGTTTATCGAAGTCATGACCATAGGTTTCCATATGGTCTGCATCAATGTTGGTAATGACCGCCAAGATTGGTTGCAGATACAGGAAGGAGGCATCGGATTCATCCGCCTCGACCACAATGAATTCACTCGTACCCAACTTGGCATTGGTGCCGCTGCTGTTGAGCTTGCCACCAATTACAAAGGTCGGGTCGAAGCCACCCTTCGCCAACACGCTCGCGGTCAACGAAGTGGTGGTGGTTTTGCCATGCGTACCCGCCACCGCAATGCCTTGGCGCAAACGCATCAATTCCGCCAGCATCATGGCGCGTGGCACGACGGGAATATGCCGCGCGCGCGCCGCCACCACCTCAGGATTGTCTTTGCCCACTGCGGTGGAAACCACCACCACATCGGCATCAGTTAAGTTTTGTGCGGCATGACCAAGATAGATGTTTGCGCCCAACGCTGCTAGTCGTTGCGTCGCCACGTTTTCGCCCAAGTCCGAGCCACTCACTTGAAAACCCAGGTTGAGCAACACCTCGGCGATACCGTTCATCCCTGAGCCACCGATACCCACAAAATGCAGATGTTTGACTTTATGTTTCATGCTGCAACCTCCTTGCAAACGCGCGCCACTTGCAGGGCTGCGCCAGTTTTAGCCAAACCCCGTGCGCGTTGCGCCATGGCTAATAATTTTTCTCGGTCAAGTTCACTCAACAACTGGGCTAATTTTTCCGCGCTTAACTCGGTTTGAGGTAACAACACCGCCGCACCTTGTTGGCTGAGAAAGCGTGCGTTATGCGTTTGGTGGTCATCCACCGCGAACGGGAACGGCACGAGTATGCTGGCCGCCCCAGCCGCTGCCAGTTCAGCGATGGTCAACGCACCTGCACGACAAATCACCACATCAGCCTCTGCATAACAGCTCGCCATATCATCCAAGAAGGCGCGAACATCCGCGCTTACCCCAGCTTGCGCATACAACTGCTGCACCGCCGCCAAATGTTTTTTTCCTGTTTGATGCAACACCGTAGGGCGTTGCGCTTCAGGCAACCTCGCCAAAGCCAGCGGCAATGCTGCGTTAATCGCCTGCGCGCCCAGACTGCCGCCCACCACCAATACATTCAGTCGTCCGCTGTGGGCGGCATAACGTAGCGACGGCTCAGGCAAATCGACAATGCTGCTGCGCACGGGATTGCCACACCATTCACCTGCTTTAAGAACATTGGGGAAGCCTGTTAACACGCGCTGCGCCAAACGCGACAACACCTTGTTGCTCAAGCCCGCAATGGAATTTTGTTCATGGATAATCAGCGGACGACGCAACACTGCGGCCATCACCCCGCCAGGGAAAGTGATGTATCCCCCCATGCCGAGTACCACGTCAGGACGATAGCGAAATATCGCCGCCGCACTTTGTGCCAAAGCGCGCAATAAATTGAATGGCAAAGCCAACCAGCGCAGCAAACCTTTGCCGCGTACGCCCGTGAAATTCACCCAAGCCACGGGGTAACCATGCTTAGGCACCAACTCGGCTTCCATGCTATGAGGCGCGCCCAACCAAGTCACTTGCCAGCCTTGCGAACGCAGCACATCGGCCACTGCTAGGGCGGGAAAAATATGCCCGCCTGTACCCCCTGCCATGATGAGTATGGAGCGACTCATA
>JAVHPV010000287.1:0-4763 GCA_036170775.1 Gallionella sp.
TAAATAAATCGAAAATTTTACAATTCAACAAAGTCACAGCTACACTCACTGCAACGACTAGCTCAACGCACCAGCCTCGGCTTTGGTAGACACAATACCCACAAGTTCAATCCGTTTTTCACCCCAACGAGCTTTGGTGCGCAAACATACGGCGGATTTGTGCCTATTTTTGCAAGCCCTGTATCCAACAGCCATACAAATTATCGGCAACCAAATGCAGTCGCGGCAACTTAACGGCAGCTTGTTGCTGTAGCAGTGCCACAGATTGCACGGCAGGACTGGCGAGATTGTCCAAAATTTCAGATGCGCCGACTTGCCCCCAGCTTTCGATCATATCCTCGGTCATTTCCACATGGCATTGCAAGGCTAGATGTTTGCCTATAGCGTACGCTTGATTCACGCAATACCGACTCGACAAAAGCAGATGTGCGTTGGAAGGTAAGCTGAATGTTTCGCCATGCCAGTGAAATGCCTCGAAAACATGAATATCACCAAACCATCTGTGTGCAAGCGGCTCTTCCATCACCTTCACTTCACCCCAGCCGATTTCTTTGACGGGATTGCGTGTCACCACGCCCCCCAAGGCTTTGGAAATTAACTGCCCGCCAAGACAATGACCTAACAGAGGAATATCCAGTCTGTAGGCCTGCTGTATCAATGCCAAACTAGCGGAAATCCACGGCAAGTCATCGTTGACACTCATCGGCCCACCCATGAATACCAAGCCAGAATAGGTCTGCGCTAACAATGGCACTGAATCTCCAGCATCAATACGGATGAGTTGCCACGCAATGTTATGTGCATCCAAGAATTCACCCAAATAGCCTGGACCTTCTGTGTCCGCATGACGAAAGATGGCAACGGGCTTCATCTTGAGTAGCAATAACGTGGCTTAGGAAAGCGTTTTATCCCGCTCAATCAGCGCGTAAGCAGAGTGATTGTGGATGGATTCAAAATTCTCTGACTCCACAATGTAGGCATCAATCCGTTCATCAGAATTCAACACTGCGGCCACATCGCGCACCATATCTTCGACGAACTTGGGATTGTCGTAAGCGCGCTCAGTGACATATTTTTCATCAGGACGTTTGAGCAAACCATACAGTTCACAAGAAGCCTGCTCCTCAGCGATACGCACTACGTCTTCGATCCAAACAAAACGGTTGGTACGCAAAGTCAGGGTGACATGGGAACGTTGGTTATGCGCACCGCGCTCAGAAATTTTTTTGGAGCACGGACACAAGCTGGTCACGGGCACGAGTACCTTCATGGTGACACGCGCTGTGCCATCGACAATTTCACCAATCAGTGTGACATCGTAATCAAGCAAACTTTGCACCCCAGAAACAGGTGCGGTCTTGTTCACAAAATACGGGAAATTCATTTCGATATAGCCTGACTGTGCTTCTAAACGCGCCACCATTTCACGCAAAATACTCTCGAATGACTCAACAGAAATTTCACGTTCATGCTCATTGAGTATCTCAACGAAACGCGACATGTGCGTTCCTTTGAAATTATGTGGCAGATGCACATACATATTAAATGTGGCTACCGTGTGCTGCACACCAACACTCTTGTCCTTAACTTTCACGGGATGGCGTATACCTTTGATGCCAACCCGATTGATGGCAATGTGGCGCAAGTCCACCGAACTTTGCACGTCAGCGATGCTGTTAGGAATAGCGGCATTCATAGTAAAACCTTTCTAAAGAAAATGTAGCGGGATTATAACCAATCCCGATAAATTTACTCAGCTAAACGAGCTCGTACTGCGGCTGCAATACCCGCAGCATCCAAATTGCATTCTGCCAACATAACGGCGGGGTCACCCTGTTCGATATAGCGATCAGGCAGCCCCATTTGCAGTATCGCTATGGAGCTACCATGTTCTTGCAAACACTCACTCACCGCGCTACCGGCACCACCTTGTATGACGTTTTCTTCAACAGTGACGAACAACGTGTGTTGCTTGGCCAGCTGCAATAGCAAAGCAACATCCAACGGCTTGATGAAGCGCATATTCACCACTGTGGCATCTAATGCCTGCCCTGCCAGCAGTGCAGGTGCGAGCATTGAACCAAACGCCAAAATCGCAACTCGCTTACCTTGGCGACGAATTTCTCCTTTACCTACAGGTAAGGCTTGCATGGCCTGCATGATTGCCACGCCAGGCCCTTTGCCACGCGGATAACGCACCGCACTCGGGCCACTCAATTGAGTCGCGGTATACAGCATCTGACGGCATTCATTTTCGTCAGCGGGAGCCATGACTGTCATGTTGGGAATACAGCGTAAATACGACAAATCAAAACTACCCGCATGGGTTGCACCATCCGCGCCAACCAAGCCACCGCGATCTATCGCCAATACCACTGGCAAATTTTGGATGGCAATATCATGGATGAGTTGGTCATAAGCACGCTGCAAAAAAGTCGAGTAAATCGCCACCACGGGTTTATAACCCTCGCACGCCAAGCCTGCTGCGAAAGTGAGCGCGTGCTGTTCAGCGATGCCCACATCAAAATATCGCTCAGGAAATTTTACCGCGAAGGCCTGCATTCCCGACCCTTCACACATGGCTGGCGTAATGCCAACCAAACGTGGCTCTTGCTGTGCCATATCACATAACCAAGCCCCAAACACCTGAGTATAGGTAGGTCGATCCGCTTGTTGCACAACGACACCTTGGGTACGGTCAAATTTGCTCACGCCGTGATAAAGCAGACAGTCTTCTTCGGCCTTGTCGTAACCCTTGCCTTTTTGCGTGACGATGTGCAGGAACTGAGGGCCGTGCAAGTTGCGAATATTACTCAACGTATCGAGCAATACTTCGAGATCATGCCCATCAATCGGACCGATATAGTTGAAGCCAAATTCTTCAAACAAAGTGCTCGGTGACACCATACCTTTAACGTGTTCTTCAGCACGCTTGGCAAACTCCAAAACGGGTGGCATCCCCTTCAAGACTTTTTCGCTGCCACGCCGCATCGCCGCATAAAAGCGTCCCGACATGAGCTTGGCTAGATAGTTGTTCAACGCACCTACGGGGCGTGAGATCGACATATCGTTGTCGTTGAGTATCACCAACAGGTTGGCGTTGCTCGGCCCAGCATTGTTTAGTGCTTCAAACGCCATACCCCCTGTCATTGCACCATCGCCAATAATGGCCACCGCACGCCGCTCTGAGCCTTGCAATTGTGCTGCCACCGCCATGCCCAATGCCGCAGAAATTGAAGTGCTGGAATGGCCTGTACCAAAGGTGTCGTAAGGGCTTTCGTCACGCTTGGGAAATCCCGCAATCCCGTCCGCCATACGCAAGCGACTCATCGCGTCACGTCGCCCCGTCAGGATTTTATGCACATAGGTCTGATGCCCCACATCCCACACCAAACGATCTTCAGGTGTGTCATAGATGTAATGCAGCGCGATACTCAGCTCGACCGTTCCCAGATTGGAGGATAAATGTCCGCCGGTTTTGCTCACCGATTCAACCAGAAACTCGCGCAACTCGCGTGCCAACTGTGGCAGTTGTTGGCGGTCTAACAAGCGTAAATCAGCGGGACTATTGATGGTGTTCAGCAGTGAATACATTAGAACTTTCTCAACACGATGAAATCTGCCAATTCGCGTAAGCGTTGCGCAGCATCACCAAATTCCATCAAACAATGCAAAGCCTCAGCATGCAAACGTTGCGCCATATCACGCGCCGCTTGCACCCCCAACAACGTGACATAAGTCGGCTTGTCATTATCGGCATCTTTGCCCGCCGTCTTACCCAGCGTCGCGGTGTCCGCCTCACTATCCAGCACATCATCCACCACTTGAAATGCCAACCCGATGCACTTGCCATAACGATCCAACTTGATGAGCTGTTCAGGAGTCACCGCGCCACAATGTGCACCCAAGAGAATTGCCGCACGGATCAACGCCCCTGTTTTATGAACATGCATATTTTCCAGCTCAGGCAAGCTCAGTGACTTGCCGACACTATCCAAATCAATCGCCTGACCACCTGCCATGCCGCGCGAACCCGACGCGACAGATAACAGCTTAATCATTTCTAATTGGCGTGATACGTCATCGCTCAAATGATGCTCGGCGAGCAATTGAAAAGCCAGCGTTTGCAGCGCATCGCCCACCAACAAAGCCGTCGCCTCGTCATATTGCACGTGGCAAGTCGGCTTACCTCGGCGCAACACATCATCATCCATACAAGGCATGTCATCGTGTACCAGCGAATAGGCATGGATCAACTCCACCGCAGCTGCCGCAATGTTGGCACGCTGCTCAGATGCACCCATCAATTCAGCCGCAGCAAATGCCAGCAAAGGGCGCACTCGCTTACCCCCCTCCAACACCGCATAACGCATGGCTTGATGCAAACGCTGTGGCGCAACCTCAGGCTGAGGCAGCAGATTACGCAAAACCTCTTCAAAACGGGATTGATGAGCACTCGCCCAAGATTGAAAATCTGGCAACATCAGCTATTCGTCCCGCCCTTCTGCACTGCCCGAAAAATCTTTCAACATACCCTCTTCCAAAACCGATACGCGTTGTTGCGCATCGTCTAAACAGCCACGACACCATGCCTGTAATTCAGCACCGCGCTGATAGGCCAACAACGATGCTTCCAGCGACAACTTGCCTGTCTCCAGATCGGCAACCAGCTGCTCCAGTTCTGCCATCGCCGCTTCAAAAGTAGGTGCTTTTTGTAATTTCGCTGGCATCACTTAAAACGGAATATCGTCGTCGAAATTATC
>JAVHPV010000287.1:4863-7558 GCA_036170775.1 Gallionella sp.
TCTACGGTTTCTTGATCAAAGCCCTGCATATCTACTTTTAGGCAAGCCATACATTCGGCATACACCACCAACACTTCGCGCACACCTTGCACTTGCGCGAGCTGCTGTTGCAACAAGCGCGCCTGCGACTCATCCAACTGCGCGATAGGATAAAGCTTGGTGCTGACGGCGGCGGGTGGCCGCATACCACTTACGACGAACAGCCAAACTGCCAACAGCATCATACTAAAGATAAACACAGCATTACCACCGACATGTTGCATCAACACGCCTCCCATTGCCGCGCCGAAAAATGCGCCCAAGAACTGTACACTGCTATACACACCCATCGCTGTGCCTTTGGCAGAAAGCGGTGCAATCTTGCTAATCATAGAAGGCAAGGTTGCTTCGAGCACGTTAAACGCGGTAAAGAAAATCAATAAAGCTGTCGCCACACCCCACAGACTATGCTGCGCAAACATCAATACTGCCTGTGCCGTTAATGCCAGCGCAACCGCCGCCATAAACACCTGCTTCATTTTGGCTTTGGTCTCAGCAACAATGATAGGTGGCACCATCAACACAAAAGCAATCAGCATGACAGGCAAATACATTTGCCAATGTTGCGCCACTTCTAAGCCATCGTTCTTCAATACAAACGGCACTTGCATGAACACCGACATCAAAATCGCATGTAAGGCAAAAATACCAAAATCCAAACGTAGCAATTCAGGATTACGTAATACCTCGGCGAACTTGGAGCGGTTCGCTTCAGTGTCGGTATGGAAACGGGTAATCGTCGGATTAGGAATAACAAAGCGCACCAATAAAATAGCTGAAAACGCTAAGACTCCCGTTAACGCAAATATCCCAGGCACACCTAGCACGCCATGCAACAATGGCGAAAGAATCAAAGAAATCGAAAAAGTTAGCCCGATCGTCATGCCTATCATCGCCATCGCTTTAGTGCGCACTTCTTCGCGGGTCAAATCAGCAGTCAATGCCATCACCGCCGCATTGATTGCACCGGCACCCTGTATCGCTCGCCCTACGATGACCCAGTAAATATTGTCCGCAGAAGCGGCCACGAAGCTACCGATAGCAAACACAACCAGCCCACCATAAATAATCGGTTTGCGCCCATAGCGGTCAGACATCCAACCTGCGGGAATTTGCAATACTGCTTGCGTCAAGCCATACGCCCCCAGTGCCAGCCCCATCAAAGTCTGGCTCTCGCCACCGGGCAAATGAGCTGCATATAACGCGAAAATCGGCAATATGATGAACAAGCCCAACATACGCAGCCCATAAATACCTGCTAGACCGTAGCTGGCGCGTTTTTCAGCGGAATTCATTACCGATGGTGATGCGGACATAAGATTTTAGGCACTAAATAAAGGCGCGCATCTTAACAGTTTGTCTGTTTGCCTAACAGCCACATTGGACAACCTTGTTCCACCGTTCAAACAGTTTGATATGTCAACGTTATTTCTGGCAACACCAACCACAAACAATCGACTATCATAGTCGTCTCTGTGTCACGCAGAGATGTAGGCTCTTAACTTTTTCACGGAGTAACTATGAATTCCAAACTTGGTTTAATGTTTTTGTCCATCGGCGCAGCCATTATCCTGTTTTTTCTCGGCGGATTTGTATTGCCCAACAACCTCGGTATGATCTGTGTGATGCTTGCCATCTTCATCGTGGGCTGGAGTGCCGGCAACGTAATGGACACACCCTGCGAAACTTCTGGTGAAAAATAAATAGCTATTAACAATAGCCACGCTCGAAAGCACCTCCACCTTTTTGCACCGCTAGCACTCTCGTATCGAGAGTGCTAGAATCCTTCGCAAGGAGGTTACCACCATGAACATTACTATGAATTTACCCATACCATCTGCCGTCGGCAGCTTGGAAAGTTACATTCAGTCAGTTAATCTCTTTCCTATCCTTAGCCAAGAGGAAGAGTATGCGCTCGCCACTCGTTTCAAATCGGCGAATGATCTGTCGGCTGCACGTCGGTTAGTTGTTTCTCATCTTCGCGTTGTAGTGAGCGTGGCGCGCGGCTATGCAGGTTATGGCTTACCACAAGCCGACCTCATACAGGAAGGCAACATCGGCTTGATGAAGGCGGTAAAACATTATGATCCTGAGCGCGGTGTACGTTTAGTTTCGTTTGCGCTGCATTGGATACGCGCGGAGATACAAGAGTTTGTAGTTAAGAATTGGCGCATGGTTAAAATTGCCACGACCAAAGCCCAACGCAAGCTATTCTTCAATTTGCGTAGCTTGAAACAAGGGTTTGATGCGCTTAAACCTGAGCAAGTGGCGGAGATTGCCCAGCAGCTTAATGTAAGCACGGAAGACGTACTAGAAATGGATGCTCGCTTTGCAGGCCATGAGCTTAGCCTTGACCCTGTGACGACAGAAGAGGATGAATCTTCCCCGATTCGGTACTTGTCCGATAATGCAGAGTATGAACCTTCCGCCATCCTCGAAAAAGATGAAAGTTGTCGGCTACAAAGTGAGGGACTCGACACGGCATTAGCGCAACTTGATGATCGCAGTCGGCGCATCGTAGAGGCCAGATGGCTCAAGGAAAGTGGCTCATTGACCTTACATGATTTAGCTGCCGAATTTAACGTTTCCGCCGAGCGCATACGCCAAATTGAACAAAAAGCTTTAGCAAAAATGCACTCACTTTTGACAATATCGG
>JAVHPV010000288.1:0-7507 GCA_036170775.1 Gallionella sp.
TGGATTTAGGTTCCAGCGCCGCAAGGTGTGCAGGTTCGATTCCTGTCTTCCGCACCAGCATCAAATTCAATCTAAAATTCAAGGAAATAAGTATGTCCAGCGTAGAAACTGTAAGCGCGTTAGAACGTCGTCTAAACGCATCTATTCCCCAGCAAATAGTTCGTGCGCAAGTGAATGCGCGTCTAAAAAATATCGGGCGTACGGCAAAGATTGCGGGTTTCCGTCCAGGGAAAGTGCCTACCAAGATTCTTGAGCAATATTACGGCGAGCAAGTGCAAAAAGAGGCGGTCGGTGAGGCATTGCAAAAGGCTTTTGACGAAGCTGCTCAATTGAATAATTTGAAAGTGGCGGGTTATCCAAAGTTTGATCTTAAAACCAATGATCTGAACGCAGAACACATTGAATATAGCGCGACTTTCGAGGTTTATCCTGAAGTGGTGTTGGGTGATGTGGGCGGTGAGTCGGTTGAGCGCGTCACTTATGAGTTGGGGCAAGCAGATGTGGATAACACGATCATGACGTTGCGCAAGCAGCGTGCTGTTTACGAATCCGCGAATCGTGCCGCGCAAGCAGAAGATCAAGTGCGTATTGATTTTGTGGGCAAGCTGAATGGCGAGGTATTTCAGGGCGGCGAAGCTAAAGATTACCCATTTGTGTTGGGTATGGGGCGCATGTTGCCTGAGTTTGAAGCGGCTATTACAGGGATGTCGGTGGGGGAAACTAAGTCGTTCGATATGACTTTTCCAGAGACTTATCACGGTAAAGATGTGGCAGGTAAGCAAGTGACTTTTACCATTACCTTGAATAGCGTTGAAGCCCCTAAGTTGCCTGAAGTGGACGCTGAGTTTGCGCAGGCGGTGGGTGTAACCGATGGTGATGTGGCGAAGCTGGAACAAGAGATTCGTTCAAATCTGAGCCGTGAAGTGGTACGTCGCTTGAAAGCACGCAACAAAGACGCAGCAATGGATGCCTTATTGAAAGTGGCGAATTTCGAGCTACCGAACGCTTTAGTTGAGTGGGAATCGCAAAGTTTGATGCAGCAAACCGTGAAAGATATGGAATCGCGCGGGATGCAGATGAAAGGGATGACTTTGCCACCTGCAATGTTCAAAGAGCGCGCTGAGAAACGCGTCAAGTTAGGGTTGGTGTTGGCGGATCTGGTGCAAAAATTTGATCTGAATGCAAAGCCAGAGCAGGTGCGCTCACTGGCTGAAGATTATGCGCAGAGCTTCGACCATCCTGAAGAGGTGGTGCGTTGGTATTACGCGGATTCAGCACGCTTGCAAGAAATTGAAAACTTGGTGCTGGAAGAAAATGTTGTGGAGTGGGTAATGTCGCGCGTTAAGGTGACTGATAAAGCACTGACCTTTGCTGAGTTGATGGGAAATTAATATGCACTATCAAGAGCCACAAAACATCGGCATGATCCCTATGGTGGTTGAGACCAGTGGGCGCGGTGAACGCGCTTACGATATTTATTCTCGCCTACTCAAAGAACGCGTGGTGTTTTTGGTGGGTGAGGTTAATGACCATAGTGCCAATTTAATTGTGGCGCAGATGTTGTTTTTGGAATCGGAAAATCCAGATAAGGATATTCACTTTTACATCAACTCGCCTGGTGGCTCGGTCACGGCGGGGATGGCAATTTATGACACCATGCAGTTCATTAAGCCCAACATTAGTACCTTGTGTATTGGACAGGCCGCTAGCATGGGGGCTTTCTTGCTCACCGCTGGGGAAAAAGGTAAACGTTTTTGCTTGCCTAACTCGCGTGTAATGATTCATCAACCGTTGGGTGGATTCCGTGGTCAGGCTTCAGATATTGAAATCCATGCCCGTGAAATTTTGTATTTGAAACAAAAGTTGAATCAGATGTTGGCGCATCATACTGGGCAAACTGTTGAAACCATTGAGCATGATACGGATCGTGATAATTTCCTCAGTGCTGATGACGCAGTGAAATATGGCTTGGTGGATCAGGTGTTGGATAAGCGCATCTAAAGCGTTGTGTTTTAAGTGATTGCGTGAAAGGTGTTGACGATGGCAGGTGATAAAAAATCAGGCGATAAGCTGCTCTATTGTTCATTCTGTGGCAAAAGCCAACATGAAGTGCGCAAGTTGATTGCGGGGCCGTCGGTATTCGTTTGTGATGAGTGCATTACGCTGTGCAACGACATCATGCGTGAAGAAACGCAAGATGAGGTTGCCAAGCACGATAAATCAGACTTGCCCAAACCTAAAGAGATTTGCGCTACGTTGGACGAATATGTGATTGGCCAAGAACGTGCTAAACGGATACTTTCAGTAGCCGTCTACAATCATTACAAACGTCTGAAAAGTGACAACAAAGATGGTGTTGAGCTTTCCAAAAGCAATATTTTGCTGGTGGGGCCGACGGGTTCTGGGAAGACTTTGCTGGCACAAACCTTGGCGCGTTTGTTAGATGTGCCTTTTGTGATGGCGGATGCGACCACGCTGACTGAAGCAGGCTATGTGGGTGAGGATGTCGAAAACATCATTCAAAAGCTGTTGCAGGCTTGTGATTATGATGTCGCAAAGGCGCAGCGCGGCATTGTCTATGTAGATGAGATTGATAAGATTTCTCGCAAATCAGATAACCCATCTATTACCCGCGACGTGTCAGGTGAAGGTGTGCAGCAAGCCTTGCTGAAATTGATTGAAGGCACTAAAGCCTCGATTCCTCCGCAAGGAGGGCGCAAGCATCCTAATACCGAATTTTTGCAAGTGGATACCACCAATATTTTATTCATTTGTGGTGGGGCATTTGATGGCTTGGAGAAGGTGATTCGCAATCGTTCGGTCAAAGCCAGTATCGGTTTTGGTGCCACGATTAGTAGTAAAGATGAACGTAAAACAGGCGAGACTCTGCGTGATGTCGAACCTGAAGATTTGATTAAGTTTGGTTTGATTCCTGAGTTTGTCGGACGTTTGCCTGTTGTTGCCACGTTGGAAGAGCTAGATGAGAACGCATTAGTCAAAATTTTGACCGAACCTAAAAATGCTTTGACTAAGCAATATCAAAAGCTGTTTAACATGGAAGGGGTGGAGCTGGAATTCCATGAAGGGGTTTTGCAGGCGATTGCACGGAAAGCTTTGGCGCGCAAAACAGGGGCGCGTGGTTTGCGTTCTATCCTAGAGCAGGCCTTATTGGATGTGATGTTTGATTTGCCCTCGATTGATAACGTCAGCAAAGTGGTGCTGGATGATTCTAGTGCTAATGGCGATATAAAACCGATGGTTATTTACGCAGATAAGCCTATTGCAGCTTAGTTTGCTTGCTCTTTTTATCTTGTCCGAATGGGGCTTGTATTCAATGAAACTGTCCCCATTTAACCTTCCGACCCACGAATAGGTTATTGCCATGACTGAACAAGATACCAATACTGATACTTCTGATTTGCACCCCTTGTTGCCGTTGCGCGATGTGGTGGTGTTTCCGCATATGGTTATCCCCCTGTTTGTTGGGCGAGCCAAATCCATTAAAGCACTTGAATCTGCCATGGAGGCAGGTCATGGCATCATTTTAGTCGCGCAAAAATCTGCCGCCAAAGATGAGCCGAGTACGGATGATCTTTATCCTATCGGGAGCATGGCAAATATCTTGCAAATGCTGAAATTGCCAGATGGGACTGTCAAAGTGCTGGTGGAAGGTACGCATCGCGTTAACGTGTTGCGTGTATTTGATGAGGGAACGCACTTTAATGCACAAGTGGAAATTGTGCCTGTGGAAGATGCGGACAATAGCGAATCGGAAGCGATGCGTCGTGCTTTGATCGCGCAGTTTGACCAGTACGTAAAATTAAACAAAAAAATCCCGCCAGAAATTTTGACTTCACTCGCGGGTATTGATGATGCGGGTCGTCTAGCCGATACCATCGCCGCACACTTGCCGCTTAAGTTAGAACAAAAACAAGAGGTTTTGGAGGTGTTTGGGGTGCGTAAACGCCTCGAACATTTGTTGGGCTTGTTAGAAGCGGAAATTGATATTCTGCAAGTTGAAAAGCGTATCCGTGGGCGCGTGAAGCGGCAAATGGAAAAGAGCCAGCGAGAGTATTACTTAAATGAGCAAGTCAAGGCGATTCAAAAAGAGTTAGGTGAAGGCGAAGAAGGCGCGGATATCGACGAGGTCGAGAAAAAAATTAAGGCAGCGCATATGCCTAAAGAGGCTCGCCTTAAAGCAGAATCCGAACTCAAAAAATTACGTTTGATGTCGCCTATGTCGGCAGAAGCTACCGTGGTGCGCAACTATATTGATGTGCTAATTGGTTTGCCGTGGAAAAAGAAAACCAAAATTAGTGCTGATCTCAAGCAAGCCGAAGTGGTGTTGGAAGAAGATCATTATGGTTTGGATAAAGTCAAAGAGCGCATCTTGGAATATCTAGCCGTGCAGCAACGTGTGGATAAGCTCAAAGCTCCTATTCTTTGTTTGGTGGGGCCTCCAGGTGTCGGTAAAACCTCACTTGGACAATCCATTGCTCGTGCTACCAATCGTAAATTCGTGCGCATGTCATTGGGTGGGGTGCGTGACGAATCTGAAATTCGCGGACATCGCCGCACTTACATTGGCTCGATGCCAGGTAAGATTTTGCAAAACATGAGCAAGGTGGCGGTTAAGAATCCTTTGTTCTTGCTCGACGAAGTCGACAAGATGGGTATGGATATGCGTGGCGATCCCTCTTCCGCTTTGCTGGAGGTGCTAGACCCTGAGCAAAATAGTACGTTTGTTGATCACTATGTTGAGGTCGAATACGATCTGTCCGACGTGATGTTTGTTGCGACGGCCAACACCTTAAACATTCCTGATGCTTTGATGGATCGTATGGAAATTATCCATGTGTCCAGCTATATGGAAGATGAGAAGATCAACATTGCAACGCGTTATCTTGTCCCCAAAGCGGTTAAAAATAACGGACTCAAAGAAGATGAAATCACTATTTCCGAAAGTGCCTTGCGTGACATCGTGCGTTATTACGTTCGAGAAGCAGGGGTACGTGGCTTAGAACGTGAGATTTCTAAGATTTGTCGAAAAGTTGTTAAAGCATTATCGCTAAAAGAACGCGACAAAAAAGTTGTCATCAATGCTCGGAATCTGGATAAATACTTAGGTGTACGTAGATATTCTTATGGGATTGCCGAGAAAAACAACCAAGTTGGGCAAGTCACAGGACTTGCATGGACTGAAGTTGGTGGCGAATTGCTAACCATTGAGACCGCCGTGTTACCTGGTAAAGGTAAAACCACCACGACAGGTAAGTTGGGCGAGGTGATGCAGGAATCTATTCAAGCCGCCTTAAGTGTGGTACGTAGCCGCGCTAAACGACTGGGTATTGATGTGGATTTCTATCATAAGACGGATTTGCATATTCACTTACCCGAAGGTGCTATTCCCAAAGACGGCCCTAGTGCTGGCGTTGGTATGTGTACCGCCATGGTGTCGGCCTTGACAGGGATTCCTGTGCGTGCTGATGTGGCTATGACGGGTGAAATTACGCTACGGGGTGAGGTATTGCCGATTGGGGGACTGAAAGAAAAGCTGCTTGCGGCACAACGCGGCGGAATTAAGATTGTCTTGATCCCAGAAGAGAATGTTAAAGATCTTGCGGAAATTCCTGACAATATCAAAAATAAGCTGGATATTCGTCCCGTCAAATGGATTGATCAAGTCTTGGATTCAGCATTAGAGCGTAAACCCCAGCCCTTGCCAGAAGATGAAAAGAAAGTCGATGTCGCAGAGTTGGCAACCGAGGCCAAGGTGGCTGAGCCTGTGTTAGCTACAAAACATTGATTTTTTCGATTGTAGGATAGGTTGTTGAGGAAAGAATTAACGAAATTTCAGTTTTTGCTTGACCTAGGTCAGGTACCCTTGATATAAAGCGCGCCGCACAAGAAGATGAGTTCTAATTGATGTGGTTGTAATCGGTTTTAGAGCAGTAGATTTTTAATTTTGCTCTAGTGCAAACCGCGAAGATGTTGTAAACTAGCGTTCTTTGTCGGGTGCTTAGCTCAGTTGGTAGAGCGTCGCCCTTACAAGGCGAATGTCGGCGGTTCGAACCCGTCAGCACCCACCAGACAAAGCAAGGTTTATGGAGTGGTAGTTCAGTTGGTTAGAATACCGGCCTGTCACGCCGGGGGTCGCGGGTTCGAGTCCCGTCCACTCCGCCAATTAAAGGCGAACGAAAGTTCGCCTTTTTTCGTATCCGTCGTTTGTAAATTTATGTTTGGGTGAAATCGCTATGTTTGATTTTGTACACGAGAAAAAACGCCTTGTTCAAATTGTATTGGGCTTAATTATTCTGCCTTTTGCTTTTTGGGGGGTGGATTCATATCGTCGTTCAGGCAATATTGAGTCTCCTGCTTCTGTAAATGGTATAAAAATTAGCCAGCAAGAATTTGAGAACAGTCTGCGTCAGCAGCAAGATCGCTTACGCCAAATGTTAGGTGCAAATTTTGATGCGACAATGTTTGACAAGCTAGAAATGAAACATGCTGTGTTGGATAACTTAGTAGCGCAAAAGCTCTTGATCGAGCGTGCTAAAGATATTGGTCTGCAAGTGACGGATGAGCAAGTAGCCCAAGTTATCGGGCAAATTGAGGCGTTTCAGAATGACGGCAAGTTTGATAAGGCGCGTTATCAATCTGCCTTAGCGAATCAAAATATGTCGCCCGCAATGTTCGAAGCTAAAGTACGCGATGAACTGTCCACCCAGCAACTCCATGATAGTTATGCCTTGAATGGCTATGCTTCGTTAGCAACAACGCAAAAAATTATTGCATTGAATGAGCAGCAGCGTGTGATTAGTCCATTTATGATTGATTACGCTGCGCTTCAGTCAGTTGCACATGTCGATGATGCTGCAATTAAAAAATTCTACGAAGAAAATTCAAAAGAGTTTCAGTTGCCCGAACAGGCTAAGGTGGAGTTCGTGCATTTTTCGCAAGCTGATTTGGCCGCTAAAGTGGCTGTGAGTGAAGAAGAACTGCACAAATATTACGATGAGCATGCCAGTGAGTTTGGCGAGGCTGAACAACGACAAGCTGCTCATATCCTGATTGCGGCGGCTGCAACAGCCCCTCAGTCCGAGCAAGATGCTGCGAAAGCTAAAGCAACACAATTACTGCAAGAAATTCGTAAGAGCCCCGCTAATTTTGCTGAAATCGCTAAGCAAAACTCACAAGACCCAGGCTCTGCTGTAAAAGGTGGCGATTTAGGCTTTTTTGCCAGAGGCATGATGGTCAAGCCATTTGAGGATGCCGTATTTTCCCTTAAAGCTAATGAAATCAGCGATGTGGTGAAATCTGATTTCGGCTATCACATCATTAAATTGGTTGCAGTGAAACCCGCGCATCCCAAGGCATACGCTGAAGTGCTTGATGCAATCTCCAATAAGCTCCGTCAGCAAAAAGCCGCCGATAAGTTTGCCGAATTGGCTGATAAGTTTAGCAATACTGTGTATGAACAAAGCGACACTTTGAAACCTGCGGCTGA
>JAVHPV010000289.1:0-1615 GCA_036170775.1 Gallionella sp.
AACGACAGTGCCGTATGGTGCTCACGCGACAGCGGCTGCAGGATGACACTGCGTTTCATCCCGGCTGCCCGTCTGCGCGTGGCCGCCAATAGGCAGGTAGATAGCGCCATGCCCAAGCACCGAAGCAGGCGAGCCAACCCAGCGCAGCCAGAAGATAGCCATAGCCGTTGCTGATCGGCAACAGATCGGAGGCGATGCGTATCAGTGCCACCCCCTGCATCCCCAAGAACATCAGTTTGACCCGTGTATCAATCACGAACGGTAAGCCAGAGTGTCCCAGCGTAACGCGCGTGCCCATGCCGATGATGAGCGTGGCGTAACAACCGATTGTCAGCGCATGCAACGGTGCCAGCCCCCAGATGTAACCGCCTTGCACTAGCAACCATAAGCTCTGTATCGAGAACAGCAGCATAGCGATACCCATCCACGCGTAACCAACATGCAGTACGGCCAGTAGCGGATTGCGGAAGCTGCGTCGGAATCCCCACAGATAGGTCAGCGTGAGTGCACTCATTGCCAGCGGCACATCCGCCAGCCACAGCCATGCGGATAGATTGCAAAGGTCTAACACGCCATGCGTCAGACTAGCCGCGAGGATAGTCCACCACGGCCAGAATGGGCGCGGCACATCCTGCTGTTGCAATGCACTGCTGGTAAAGAACGGGATCATGCGATGGGCAACTGTGGCGAACACGGGCAGTACAAAGCCCCACAGCGCAGCGCGCAGCGCGAATTGCAACAATGTATGGCGGTCGGTCAATTGCCATAGCAAGAAACTCACCAACGCTAGCCAACCTATCGAGAAGGCGACGAACAGCACCACGGTATGACGCTTATCTCCTGGGCGTGTATCCAACAACACGCGCAGCAAGGCATACAGCCCGATTGCCCACCCTGCGAGCAGACTGATATCCGCCAATAGCAGTAGCACTCGTCCAAAGAACAGTCCTGCATAGAACAGCAACACACCCGTGAACATGAATGCAAAAGCCGGCACGAATCTCTGCGCAGGAATCTCATGTCCCGCCATCCAGCGCGGGAATGTGGTCATCAAAAATCCGAAAAAGAAGAACGGCAACATGCCGAACAGCAACAGCCAGCTATGGATCGCGGTGGGAAATAACGGCCATGTCACGGTGTATTGCGGCCACAGATAACGGGTGGAGAGTTCTAACAGCCACCACAACATGGCCAGCAAGGTTTGCACTGCGCCACCGAAAAACATGACGCGATGCGGTGCTGCGATAAAGTTTTTTAGCATATAAAAAATCAATCTGTACGTTAGCTTAAGCAAGGTCGGATAAGCGTTACCTTATGGCGGGTAGGCTGGAGGTGAGCTTGCGACCCCCAGCAAATTCCATTTTCAGGTACTGAGGTTCGCACCCCACCTCTAATCTACAACGGTGGTAACTTAATCAGACCTACCTTAAATGAAAATCCGCCTACATCATGCAGGCGGATTGATGACCGACAATGGAATTCATAAAGAAGTGGATACGTCGAGCATCTTGCGGGATCAGTTCTGTCGCTCCATCCCAACCAACTTAAAGGTTCATTAAAAAGAAATGTATTACTTTTCTTATAAAGATGCAACAATTTTGAATGTATTGTGGGG
>JAVHPV010000290.1:0-1613 GCA_036170775.1 Gallionella sp.
TAGGAGGAGAGTATGAAAAGTCAGGTTGAAATCAACCGTGATTCCTTACACTCGGTGCGCACTATAGCCGCCCAAAAATAAAATTCATATATGCCGAATTATCTAGATAATTCGGCCTAGTCGGATTATTGCGCTGTCGCCAAATCACCCAACAACTGTTTCAATTCGCCATTCTGATACATCTCAGTCATGATGTCTGAACCACCAACAAACTCACCACGCACATAAAACTGGGGCAGGGTTGGCCAGTTTGCGTATTGCACCAGACCAGCCACCATGCGCGGATCATCAAACACGTTGACCGCCAAAAATTCTTTTACGCCCAGCAAGTTAAGAATTCGCACCGCGTTGGCAGAAAAGCCGCACTGCGGAAATTTCGCACTGCCTTTGATGTAAACCACCACAGGATGCGTGGTAACTTGCTGATGGATGACCTGCTGAATATCTGTGTTCATAATCAATACCCGAATTAAAAGGTCGGGAATTCTAGTTGCAGCAGCGCGCCCAAGTCAAGCGGCGGTTAGCCCACGAGTTGTTCAGAAGGCTAGGCGCGCTCGTGTATCATGCCCACCTTGTTTGAATTTACGCGCGTTCATGTCATCCCCCACTCGTATTTTGCTCATTAAAACCTCCTCGTTGGGGGACGTGCTGCACAACTTGCCGGTTGTTACAGATATTCATCGGCATTTTCCTGTGGCGACTATAGATTGGGTGGTTGAGGAGAGTTTCGCGGCATTACCGTTGCTGCATCCGCAAGTTAATCATGTCATACCTGTGGCAATGCGACGTTGGCGCAAGTCTTGGTGGGGGGCTCGGAGTGAAATTCAGGCGACATGCCAGCACTTGCACAGCCGTCACTATGATTGCGTTGTGGACACCCAAGGGTTGCTCAAGAGCGCGCTCATCAGCCGTTGTGCGAATGCGCCAAAATTTGGTTACGCATGGGGAAGTGCCCGCGAACCACTGGCGAGTTGGTTTTACGATCACACCTTCAACGTACCCAAACAGCTACATGCGGTAGAGCGCAACCGCCAACTGGCTGCCGCCGCGCTGGGTTACCCAGTAACTGACGCACTGGATTATGGCATCCATGCTCCAGTCACGCCCCTCACTTGGCTACCGAACTCCCCCTATGTTGTACTGCTTCATGCCACCAGCCGCGATGACAAACTCTGGCAAGAGACTCACTGGATTGCCTTAGCTGCGCAGCTCGCCGAACAAGGTTACTGCGCCGTGTTACCGTGGGGAAATGAGGTTGAGCGGAGGCGTAGTGAGCACTTATGTGGTCAAATGTCCGAGGCAATTTGTGCGCCGCGTTTGAATTTGAATGAAGCGGCCAGCTTGTTAGGCAACGCACAAGCCGTCATCGGGGTAGATACCGGATTGAGTCATCTTGCTGCCGCGCTAGACGTACCCACGGTTGGCATCTACACCGCCACGGATCCTGGTTTAACCGGGCTATACGCGGGAACGAATGCCATCAATTTGGGCGGTGCAAATACGCCGCCCAGCGTTGCAGCCGTCATTGCCGCGTTAGATAGACTGCTTAAAAAAGCGCATCAAACAATTGATTAACGAAGAACAGGCAAAAAAACGAAGGGCTCAACACTGCA
>JAVHPV010000291.1:0-1612 GCA_036170775.1 Gallionella sp.
AAGACCAGCCGTTTTATCACTGGGATGAAGATACGCTGGTACTCAACATCTTGGGAAGACCCAATTCCAAGCGTGACGGCATCGGGCGCGTGATCGGTCATCAATTGGAAGTCTCAGTAAAAGCCGTGCCTAAAATGGGCGGAGCAACAGCCTATATGGTACGTTATTTAGCCGAGGTGTTTGATGTGCGCGCCAGTGCGATTACCGTGGTATTTGGCGAACGTAACGTCAACAAGCAACTCCGCATTAAAGCTCCGCGCCAACTGCCTGCACCGATTGCTTTTCCGAGTGAGTAATTAGCGTCCTCGCGCATCGCCCCAGCGTAAGGCGCAACGATCATCGCCGAGATAGTATGTCTCGCCACTTTTATGATCGACCAGATATTTGGGCGACACGATGCACTCTTCAAACACCATGCCCGCGCTGATGCGGGTGTATTCCAACAGAATACTGCGAATGACCTGCGCGTTTTGACAGATATGTGAGCCGCGCGTAATCCACGTCGGGCCGATAATCTCCGCCCCCGCTTCGATACACACCCCCGAATCTATATAAACAGGACCGAGTATCTTGACGTGTTCCCAGTCGATGCGGGTATTGATCCCCACCCACACGCCAGGGCGCACCTCTTTACCCGGCATTTGCATTTGCGCGATTTCACCCTTCAGCACCCGCTGCAAGACTGCCCAATAATCAGCCACATGACCGATGTCGATCCAGTTAAAAAAGCGTTTTTGTGCATAAAAAGGTAGACCACGTTCTGCCAACATGGGGAATAACTGACTACCAATGTCGAATACTTGGCCTTGCGGAATCAGATTGATTGCCTCGGGTTCAAAGATATATATCCCCGTACTGGCGAAATTGGAGCGCGCCTCTTCAGGCTTAGGTTTTTCTTGAAAGGACAGAATGCGCCCTTGTTCATCGGTCTCAACCACTCCGTAGTTGCTCACCTCATTCCGTGGCACCTCAAGCGTGATAACGCTGACGATGGCCTGTTTGGCTTTATGCTCCGCAACGGCAGCGGCAATATCCAAATCAATCAGCGCATCCCCGCAAATCACCAGCGTGGTGGTATCAAAAAAACCGCCAAAATCTTGAATCTTGCGCATCCCTCCCGCCGAACCGAGCGACTTCGGCACAATCTCGCCATACTCATACACCCCCTCGTAGGAATAGCCAATGCTCACGCCCCAACGATGCCCCGTACCAAAATAATTTTCAATTTTCCAGTGCTTGTAGGCGACGTTCACCATAATTTCAGCGATGCCATAACGCGCCAGATGCTCGACCAGATACTCCATCACGGGCTTGCCCAAGATGGGAATCATCGGCTTAGGCAAATCCTGCGTCAGCGGACGCACCCGCGTACCCTGCCCCGCAGCCAAGATCATGCCTTTTACTTTATTCATACCGCACTCCCACAGGTTAAGGCGCGCATTGTACAAAGCGCATCGGGCAATTCCTATAGAAAAAAATTGTGCGGGCATTGCTCAACAGAAATTGCAGGCGTAAAAAAACGCGCTCCGTAGAACGCGTTTTCAAATTGGCGGAGAAGGAGGGATTCGAACCCTCGGTACGGGAATACCGTACGCCTGATTTCGAGTCAGGT
>JAVHPV010000292.1:0-35081 GCA_036170775.1 Gallionella sp.
AGCAGGACTTTATTCAAAGCGTTGCAGATGCTCTGCAATTCATTTCTTATTACCATCCCGCAGATTTTATTCGTGCGTTAGCCGAGGCTTATCGTAAAGAAGAATCCCCAGCCGCCAAAGATGCCATGGCGCAAATTTTGACTAACTCAAAAATGTGCGCGCAAGGACATCGGCCAATTTGCCAAGATACCGGTATCGTGGTGGCCTTCGTTAAGGTGGGGATGGCGGTGCGCTGGGATGCTGAAATGGATCTTGTGGCGATGGTGAATGAGGGCGTACGACGCGCGTATCTCAATCCCGATAATGTGTTGCGTGCCTCCATCGTGGCTGACCCTGCGGGTAAGCGTAACAATACGCGCGACAATACCCCAGCGGTGGTGCATGTCGAGTTGGTACAAGGTGATAAGGTTGAGGTGCATATTGCCGCCAAAGGTGGTGGTTCTGAAAACAAAGCGGTGATGAAAATGCTTAATCCTGGTGACGATATTGTCGACTGGGTGTTGCGACGCGTACCAGAGATGGGAGCGGGTTGGTGTCCACCCGGAATACTGGGCATTGGTATTGGCGGCACAGCGGAAAAAGCCGTGTTATTGGCTAAAGAATCGCTGATGCAGTCTATGGATATGCATGAACTCAAGGCGCGCGGGGCGAAAAATCGTATCGAAGAATTGCGCATTGAGCTATTCGATAAAATTAACGCGTTGGGCATTGGTGCGCAAGGGCTGGGTGGTTTGACCACTGTGATGGATGTGAAGATATTAGATTATCCTACCCACGCAGCCTCCAAGCCGATCGCTATCATTCCCAATTGTGCTGCGACACGACATACGCATTTCGAGTTGGATGGGCGTGGTGTTGCGCAATTTACCCCACCCAAGCTTGAAGATTACCCTGATGTGATGTGGCATCCTGCGGAGAATGCGCGCCGTGTGAATTTGGACACGGTGACGCGTGAACAAATAGCAACCTGGCAACCTGGTGAAATCGTGTTACTCTCTGGCAAGTTATTGACGGGGCGCGATGCCGCACATAAACGTATCGCGGATATGCTCAGTAAAGGTGAAAAACTACCTGACGGCGTGGATTTTACTAACCGCTTCATTTATTATGTCGGGCCTGTTGACCCAGTGCGTGACGAGGTTGTTGGCCCCGCTGGTCCGACCACTTCGACGCGTATGGATAAATTCACCGAAATGATGTTGGCGCAAACAGGTTTGATGGGGATGGTTGGCAAAGCGGAGCGCGGTAAAGCCGCGATTGAGTCGATTAAAAAGCATGGCGCGGTGTATTTGATGGCCGTAGGTGGTGCAGCATACTTGGTGGCGAAAGCCATCCGTAGCGCGAAAGTTGTGGCCTTCGCCGATTTGGGGATGGAGGCGATTTACGAATTTGAGGTGCTGGATATGCCGGTGACGGTGGCAGTGGATGTGCAGGGACGTTCCGTGCATGACATTGGCCCGGCAGAATGGCGCAAGCGCATTGGGATGATTCCCGTGGTTTCCGCGTAGTAAAAGTTTCTGGTGTCGAGTTGTCGACGCCTAAAGAATTGGCGGGTCTCCCCGCATTGCAGGTTGGCAAACCTGGTCAGGTCCGGAAGGAAGCAGCCATAGCCAAACCCTGTAAGTGCCGGGGGTAAGGCTCGCCTCCTTTTGTGTGTTGGTTTTTTTGGGGGTGGCAATGAAAAAGCTGATCAGTCTATTGGGCGGATTGTTGTTGAGTGGCCCAGTCTGGGCGATAGATGGTGTATCAGTGGAGCTGGGAAACGGTGCTAACACTGATACCGCCCGTGTTGCAGCAATCTGGAATTGGGATAAACAATGGTTTACTGAAGGTGACTGGTTGGTGACGGGGTTTTGGGAAGCTTCTGTTGGCACATGGAAAGGTCGCAGTAGTGTAGGAAACAATCAGACAATCACGGATTTCGGTGTGACCCCCGTGTTTCGTTTACAGCAAAAAACACCTTCAGGTTTAGCACCTTACTTAGAAGGTGCGATCGGTTTTCATTTGATTACGCCGACATTCATATATGCGAATCGCCAGTTTGGCAGTGCATTTCAATTTGGTGACCATATTGGTTTTGGTACGCGTTTTGGTGATCATGAACAATTTGATTTGGGTTACCGCTACCAGCATTTATCCAATGGTGGCCTCAAGAAGCCTAATCAAGGCATTAATCTCAATCAGGTGCATTTCACCTATCATTTCTAACGTGTTTTAACTTGTCAGCCACTACTGTTCTCGCGCGCAAATGGCGTCCTAAATCGTTCGCCCAATTGGCGGGACAGGAACACGTCGTCCAAGCCTTAAGCAATGCGCTCGCTCAGAATCGTTTGCATCACGCCTATCTGTTTACGGGGACGCGCGGGGTAGGCAAAACCACTATCGCGCGCATATTCGCCAAATCCCTCAATTGTTTGACAGGGATTACTGCCAACCCTTGCGGGGTGTGCAGTGCCTGTCAGGAAATTGATAGCGGACGATTTGTCGATCTCATTGAGTTGGATGCGGCCTCCAATACGGGGGTCGACAATATGCGCGAACTGCTTGAGAACGCGATGTATGCCCCAAGCATGGCGCGCTTCAAGGTCTATATCATTGACGAAGTGCATATGCTATCGAAGGGCGCATTCAATGCTATGTTGAAAACGCTTGAAGAGCCGCCGAGTCATGTCAAGTTTATCTTGGCAACCACCGATCCGCAGAAAGTTCCTGTCACCGTATTGTCACGATGTTTGCAATTTAATCTAAAACAATTGCCGCCGAGTTTAATCGCAGCGCATTTGCAATATGTGTTGGAGCAAGAGCAAATTAGCTTTGAGAGTGGCGCAATTACTTTGGTGGCTAAGGCCGCACAAGGCAGTATGCGTGATGCTTTGAGCTTATTAGATCAAGCGATCGCTTTCTCGGCAGGCAAGGTTGAAGAGGCCGTGGTGCGTACCATGCTGGGTTCGATTGATCAAGGCTATGTGTTCGAGTTGCTGGAGGGGGTGCAAACGGGTAATGCGCAAGGCATGATGGCGGTGGCGGACACCATGGCCGAACACAGCATCGCCTTTGAAGCTGCGCTGCAAGAAATGGCAAGCACTTTGCATCGCATTGCGTTAGTGCAGTCTGTACCGCAGGTGAATTTTGAAGAGGTGGCTGATGAGGCTCGCTTACAAGCGTTAGCGCACGCGTTTTCTCCCGAAGAGGTGCAGTTGTATTACCAAATTGCGATTCATGGGCGCGATGAAATAAATCTTGCGCCAGATGAGTATGCGGGTTTTACCATGACGCTGTTGCGTATGCTGGCTTTTGCTCCTCAACAAGGAGGGGTTGCAAAGACAGTGCGTGCTGCAGTGTCGGCTCAGCCTGTACGCCAGACTGATGCGCTACCGCCAGTGGATGCAATCGTCCCCGCTCAATCCAGTGCCCCCGTAATTACACGCCCCGAGCCTGTGGTCAGTGCGGATTTAGACTGGAACGTATTGTTAGCCGAATTAAATGTACAGGGTATGGCGTTGCAATTGGCAAAACACTGTGTTTTGTTGAGCTTCCGAGAGAATGTGTTGATGCTAGGTTTGGCGCAAGCGCACAAGCATTTGCAGACGAATAAGATGGCGGTGGAAAAATTACAAGCCGCATTGAGTGCTTATTTTGCTAAGCCAATTAAAATGAACGTGGTGTTGTCGGAACAAGTGCAAGCGACCCCAGCGGCGATTGAACAGGCGCAACAGCAACAACAACAACAGCAGGCCGTGAGTGCAATTACGCAAGATACCTTTGTGTGTGAAGCGCAGACTGAGCTGGATGCTCGCATCGTCGAAGCATCTATTAAATTCATTCAATAATTTTGTCGGAGGGTGGTTCTATGATGAAGGGCGGATTAGGCGGCTTGATGAAACAAGCTCAGCAGATGCAACAAAATATGCAAAAAGCACAAGCTGAATTAGCCACCGTCGAGGTGGAAGGTCAGTCTGGGTCAGGTATGGTAAAAGTGTTGATGACTTGCGGACATGAAGTGCGTCGTGTGTCATTGGATGACAGTGTGTTGGGTGATGATAAAGAGATGCTGGAAGATTTAATTGTGTTGGCTTTGAACGATGCAATGAAAAAAATCGATGCAACCACGCAACAGCGTATGAGCGGCTTTACCTCTGGAATGGGGCTTCCAGCGGGTTTGAAATTGCCCTTTTGAAAGTTAAAACACGGTGATGCCCTCACATCTGGAGCAATTGATTGAAGCCTTGCGTTGCTTACCTGGGGTCGGGCCAAAGTCCGCGCAGCGGATGGCCTATCATTTGTTGCAGCGCGATCGGGTGGGTGCTTTGCACTTGGCAAAGTCGCTGGAATTAGCCGCAAGTCATATTGGGCATTGCTGTAAATGCAATAATTTTTCTGAGCATGAAGTTTGTGAGCTGTGTGCGTCACCTAAACGTGATGCAAGTCAGCTCTGTGTGGTGGAAATGCCTGCTGATTTGTTGATGATGGAACAGACACAATGTTACCGAGGCATGTATTTTGTGCTGATGGGGCGGCTGTCACCGTTAGATGGAATAGGTAGCAAAGAATTGCATTTGGATAGGCTGATCAAGCGTGTA
Organism: Gallionella sp.; assembly: GCA_036170775.1. GTDB lineage: Bacteria > Pseudomonadota > Gammaproteobacteria > Burkholderiales > Gallionellaceae > Gallionella. The sequence continues at coordinate 4,581 of JAVHPV010000292.1, forward strand.
CAAGATCATCCCTGTGAAGTTATTTTAGCTACCAATTTCACCGTTGAAGGGGATGCTACAGCACACTATTTGGCAACCTTGTTGCAATCTCAGCAGGTTAAGGTGTCGCGTATTGCACGTGGTTTACCGGTAGGCGGTGAATTAGAACAGGTCGATAGTGGTACGTTGGCACAAGCAGTACTAGAGCGGCGCGAGGTCATGATATGAACAAAAATAAAAACAACGTACCACCCGTAGCGTCGCTTGAGAATGCGTTTTCTGGCGAACTGGGTTTAGGGGAACGGTTACAAAAAGTCATGGCGCAAGCGGGCTTTGGTTCGCGTCGCACTATGGAGGAATGGATCGCGGCGGGGCGAGTGAGCGTTAACGGTGAACCTGCAACCGTGGGTATGCGTGTTGTAGAAGGCGATTTAATTAAAGCCGAGCGTAGGACTTTTCGTGTTGGAGAACGTGAACGTTCTGTGCGAGTGTTGCTGTATCACAAACCTGAAGGTGAAATCGTCAGTCGTGATGATCCTGAAAAACGCGCCAGCGTATTTGATAAATTACCCAAGTTACGCGGACAGAAATGGGTCGCCATAGGTCGTTTGGATTTTAATACCAGCGGCCTATTGATTTTTACCACCTCGGGTGAATTGGCCAATCGCTTGATGCATCCCCGTTTTGCCGTCGAGCGCGAGTATGCGGTGCGGGTGCAAGGTCAGCTCTCCGAAACACAAATCGAACAAGTGCTCAAGCAAGGTGTGGAACTTGAGGACGGTTTAGTTAGATTTGAGAAATTGCAAGATGAAGGCGGAGAAGGCTTCAATCACTGGTATCGGGTAATGTTGAAAGAGGGACGTAATCGGGTGGTGCGCCGTACGTTTGATGCCTTGGCGTTACCTGTAAGCCGTTTGATGCGAGTGCGTTTCGGTATAATCAACCTACCGCCTCGATTAAAGCGTGGTATGACGGCTGAATTGGGTGAGGCGGAGATTGCTCAGGTGCTGGATTGGGTGGGGTTGGGACTGACAGATGTGCCTGCTCAAGTAGAGTCGCAAAATGCACTAGTGCGCACTGACCACGAACGTAAGCAATCACGTCCTGTGCCAACTTCCAACAGGCCGCGTAGTGCGGATAGGTCGGGATTAAGAAAAACTAAATCTGGTGTGAGGCGTGGATAAACACTAGAATTCGCACTTGTTGAACAAGTCAATAACCACTCGGTTTGACTGTGGTTGCAGTGTCTTAATTGGGATTTGAATGGAAGAGCGTGGCAATAAAACAATCATGTGCAGTGTGCTGTTCTTGGATATTGTTGAATATTCCAAGAAGTCGGTTACTGGGCAGATTTCCCTTAAAGATAGGTTTAATACTTATCTTTCCAACGCTATTCGTGATGTGCCTGTGGCTGATCGCATCATTCTGGACACAGGTGATGGTGCTGCAATCAATTTTTTAGGTGATGTTGAAGATGCGTTAAAGTCGGCATTGAGTATGCGCGAAGCGATGCTCAATGAAGATCCCAGCATTGATCCCCCACTATTGGTGCGTATCGGAATTAACCTTGGCCCTGTGCGTTTAGTTCGAGATATTAACGGGCAACCGAATATTGTTGGTGATGGGATCAATGTGGCACAACGCGTGATGGGTTTTGCTGATGCCAGCCAGATTCTTGTATCACGTTCCTATTACGATGCAGCATCACGTCTGTCGCCAGCCTATGCAGGCATGTTTCATTACCAAGGTTCACGTACTGACAAACATGTCCGCGAGCATGAGGTGTATGCAATCGGTTATCCAGGTGATAAAACCACTCAGTCAGCCAAGGCTACAAAGGCTTCTGAGTCCCCTCGCAATGACAATTTGGCGGTTGGTTTTGTGGGGCGATTACAGCAATTCTGGCAGGCTAGCAGCTCTGCGCTGAACTCGAAATTAACGCTGTTACGCACTGAGCTGGCTCAAGCAGAGCCGAAAAAACGTTCGATGTTTATGGCAATCGGTGCTGTTGTTTTGTTGCTGTTGCTGGGGGGCGTAGTGAAGTTGGCGACTCATGGTGAGAGCGGCAACAGTATTGCTGAAAAAGCACCATCTATGGCGAGTAGTGTGGCATCTACTGCGTCAGTTATGGCTTCGGTAACTAAGCCCCAAGCCATCAGTGCAGATAACGCTGCCCAAGAAAAGCTTGCAGTGACAGGGGGGCAGTCGAGCCAAGCGGATTTGGCTGTAGCCAATAAGGCACACGAAGATAAACTTAAGGCAGATAAGCTCAAAGCAGATAAGCTCAAAGCGGTCGATGTCTCAGTTGGCAAAAAAGTGATTCATGAGGGCGCATCAGGTAAAGCTGCGATGACCAATACAACTCCGTTGAGCGAGGCAAGTAAAGATAGCTATCTGGTTGTCACTTGCGCCGAGGGGACTATCGTTTTTGTGGATAGCGTACAAAAAGGTAAAATTGCTGCTGCGCAGTTGACCATCAGTGTATTGCCAGGGAAACATGCGGTGATTGTGACTCATCCAGTCAAAGGACTGTACTCACAAAATATTGAAGTTGAGCCTGGCAAAACAGTCCGTATTAAACCCAATTATTGTGATTAGGTGATGTATGCGAATCACCCCTCCATTATTCTCCTTAGGGATGCACCATGATTAGTCAATTGGGGCGTTATGAGGTATTAGGTGAGATTGGTCAAGGCGCAATGGGGATTGTCTACAAAGCCAAAGACCCCTTGATTGATCGTGTAGTGGCGATTAAAACCATCAATCTCGGCTTAGCGATGGATGAAAAGGAAGAGTACGAAGGGCGTTTTTATCAAGAAGCTAAAGCTGCTGGACGGTTGAATCACCCAAACATTGTGACGATTTACGACGTAGGCAAAAGTGGTGAGATTGCCTATATCGCCATGGAGTTTCTGCAAGGGCGTGAGCTACGTGATGTGATGAACGATTCGGGTATTTTGCCCGTAGATCAAGTGCTTGATATTGTTGCGCAAGTGGCTTCTGGCTTGGCCTATGCCCACGAACACGAAATCGTACATCGAGATGTCAAACCTTCCAACATCATGATTATTCGTGATGGGCACGTAAAAATTACCGACTTTGGTATTGCGCGCATGGCCTCTTCAGCGGTGCATACGCAAACTGGGATGGTGTTGGGCTCGCCAAAATACATGTCGCCAGAGCAGGTGATGGGTAAAGCAATTGATCAGCGTTCTGATATTTTTTCATTGGGCGTTATGTTGTATGAGATGCTCACCGGGCTTGCGCCATTTAATGGTGAAAATGTTAACGCCATCATGTATCAGACCTTAAATGCTGTGCCTGTGATGCCCAATAGCGTGAATCCTGCTGCACCAGAAATGCTCAACTTTATTGTGGCTAAGGCCTTGGCTAAAGGACTAGAGGATCGCTACCAGAATGCCAGAGATTTTGCAGAAGACTTACGTGCTTGTCGTGATACTTTGCCACGTTCAGCCTCAGTGCTTGAAGCTAAAAATAGCGTGGTCAGCGGAGAAAAAAAATTACCTGATGTATTCAGTATCACGGGAACACATAACAAAGCTTCCGCTGATGAAGAGGCTAAGCCTGTAGCTACTATGGGGTTGGCGACAGGTTTTGATTCCACTGCGGCAACGATGCGCTTAGCCGCATTAACTGCTTCAAATGAAGATGTGGAAGAGTTATCCAAAACCTTCAAAATGGAACGACCGAGCATGGCTGTTTTACAACAAGCGGGGGCTAAAAAACCTCGTTCTGCTGTTGCTCCCGTGGTTAAGCCAACAGTGCGGAGGTCGTCTGCAGCAGTTTCTGAATCAGGTGGAAATCTGTTGTTATCTATGATTGTGATACTGGTGTTGATTGGTATTGCAGCAATTTTTGTGTGGTAAACGCGTGGCTATGCTCGATAGTTATTTTGAGCTGAAGCCTTCAAAGTGGTTTGCTGTCATTTTGCTGGTACTCCACACACTCGTCATTGCGTCCATTATTCCTGCCCCTTTATTCCCTCTCCACGTTCAGCTAGCACTCGTGGCGTTGGTATTACTTAATTTGCTGTTTCAGCTAAATCGTTACGCACTGTTGCGCGGAGGTGCGTCATGGCGAGGCTTTATGCTCGAAGAAAATCGTTTGCTGATAGATTGCCGCTCGGGGCGGCAATGGTCAGGAAAGGTGCTGCCATATACAGTGTGTTTTTCTACGGTGATTGTGTTAGCTGTAAAACCTGATGATCATTCTTTTGCACGGTATCAAGTGCTGTTTGCGGATGCTTTAAAAGATGATTTATTTCGTACCCTTTCGGTGCGATTACGGTTCATGCCTGATCGTACGCATGATGGCCGTCAATCTTTCAGCTAATCCATCGCTAGTTGTTTTTGAATGGATGCAAGATGGTCGGTATCGGATGTTCTGAAGTATTGGGGTAGTCCTTGCTGAAATGCAATCCTCGACTTTCGTGGCGGGACAGTGCACTACGCACAATCAAATCGGCATTCATGACCAAATTACGTAGCTCTAGCAGGTCAGAACTGATATGGAAGTTGGCGTAATACTCCTGTATCTCATCTTGTAACAGTTTGATGCGATGTTGTGCGCGTTGCAGACGTTTATTGGTGCGCACGATACCAACATAATCCCACATGAAATGCCGTAACTCCGCCCAATTATGGGAGATTACAATTTGCTCGTCCGCATCAGTAACCTGGCTTTCGTCCCATGCGGGTAAGGTGATAGGTGAAGTTGCACTGCTGCTTAAAATATCTTGCACTGCTGCATCGGCAAAGACCAAACACTCCAGTAGAGAGTTGCTCGCCAAACGATTCGCACCATGCAACCCACTGTAGGCCGTTTCCCCAACCGCGTAGAGATTGGCAATATCTGTGCGTGCGCGTAAATCAGCCACAATACCTCCACAGGTGTAATGCGCAGCGGGGACGACGGGAATCGGTTCGCGGCTGATGTTGATACCTAAACTTAGGCAGCGAGAATAAATATTCGGAAAATGTTCTTGCAGAAATTCAACGGATTGATGCGAAATATCTAAATAAACACAATCTAGCCCACGTTTTTTCATTTCAAAGTCGATGGCGCGCGCCACCACATCGCGTGGTGCGAGTTCGGCACGCTCATCATGCCAAGGCATGAAGCGCGATCCATCGGGTAGTTTGAGTATTCCGCCCTCACCCCGTACTGCTTCACTAATTAAAAAAGATTTGGCGTGAGGGTGGTAGAGGCAAGTGGGATGGAACTGAATGAACTCCATATTGGCGACACGGCAACCTGCACGCCATGCCATTGCGATGCCATCCCCTGTGGCCGTGTCGGGATTGGTGGTGTACAGATAGACCTTGCCTGTACCGCCGCTCGCTAAAACAGTATTTTGTGCAGCAATGGTGATAACTTCACCGCTTAGGCTATTTAACGCATAGACCCCAAGGCAGCGATTGTCAGCCAGCTCTAACTTGTTGCCAGTAATGAGATCAACTGACATATGGTTTTCTAGCACAGTGATATTGGGGTGTTGTAATACGCGTGCGGCTAGGGTTTCTTGAACCGCATGGCCTGTGGCATCTGCGGCATGAATGATGCGCCGACGGCTGTGTCCACCTTCTCGGGTCAAGTGGTAGCCTATGTCACTGGCTTTGTCTTTGGTAAAAGGTACGCCTTGTTGTATTAACCATTCAATAGAAGCCTTGCCATGTTCGACTACATGGCGAGTCGCGGATTCGTCACACAAGCCTGCACCTGCAATCATGGTGTCTTTTATGTGTGCATCCAGAGAGTCATCCCCAGACAAAACAGCGGCAATCCCCCCTTGTGCCCAGCCACTCGCGCCGTCCAACAAGGATCTTTTGGTGATTAAACCTATTTTTTGATGGTCAGCGAGCTTGAGAGCAATGGATAGTCCCGCTAGGCCGCTACCGATGATAAGGGTGTCAAATTGGCGCAATTCTCTTCTCGATAATTATGAATTGATGCTGGGTGGACTATAGCAAAACCTAGCTAGACCAGTGACATGATTTGCGCTGAAACAGACTAAGCGGCTATGGAGCAGTTATACTAGCAGCTATTTTGTAACTATTACTCCTCGCTGGAGTCAATAAGGTCATCAGGAATGTCGGATCGGGAATTGGATCAACTCTTAGTGGAGCGTGCGCAGTGTGGTGACAAACAGGCTTTTGGTCTGTTAGTGACTAAATATCAGCGGCGTTTAGGGCGCTTGATTGGTCGCTTCGTGCGTGACTCAGCTGAGGCTGAGGACGTGACTCAGGATGCGTTCATCAAAGCCTATCGTGCTTTACCAGGTTTTCGCGGAGAAAGTGCTTTTTACACTTGGCTGTATCGGATTGGTATCAATACAGCCAAGAATTATTTGTTGGCGAACAAACGTCGCCCTCCCACTTCTACGTACTTTGATGCGGAAGAAGCGGAGTCTTTTGAAGATGCGGGTTTATTGCATGAAGTAAGCACCCCAGAAAATGAACTCATGAGCAAACAAGTGGTCGATGTGGTGCAACGTTCGTTACAACAACTCCCTGAGGATTTGCGCAGTGCGCTGACCTTAAGAGAAGTTGAAGGTTTAAGTTATGAAGAAATTGCTGAAGTAATGAGTTGTCCAATAGGCACAGTGCGTTCACGTATTTTTCGGGCACGTGAAGCGGTGGCGGAGAATCTCCGTCCATTGTTAGGCACTAGCAAAGATAATCGGTGGTAATGATGAAAGAGAAAATTTCAGTATTGATGGATAACGAGATTTGCGCAGATGATGCTGATGCTTTGTTTGATAAGCTGGAGCGCAGTACGGACTTGCGACATGATTGGGCGACCTATCATTTGATTGGTGACGTGTTGCGGCAACCTGAGTCAGTACACCGCGATTTACTCTGCCAGTTGAATACTCGGTTGCAAAGTGAGCCGACTGTGTTTGCACCATCGCGGCTCAGGATAGCGAAGAAGACGCGTGTGGTCAGCCTTGCTATCGCCGCATCTTGCTTGGGTTTGGGGGTGGCGACATGGCTGTCTATGCAAGTGAGTCGAGAGGCTGCGCCACAATTGGCACTACAGTCGAGTTTTGTTCCTACGGCAAGCAACGTAAACCAAGCCGTGACTGACGATTATCTGTTAGCGCATCAGGAATATTCGCCGAATGCTGAAATGACTGGGCCAGCCACTTATTTGCGTAATGTGTCCTACCATCCAGAGGAAAAATGATGCTTAAATTACTGCTTATCTTGGCATGTTTGGGTTGTTCTGCTGGTGTAAGCGCGCGTGATATTCGTATCAATAGTAACTGGTTACAGGTGGTTGCTTTTGCGGCTCATCAAACTGATTACAGTGGTACCTTCGTCTATCAATACGACGGCAAAGTTGAAACATCCCGTATTACGCACGTGGTTCAACCAGATAGCGAATACGAAAAAATCGAGAGTTTGGATGGCCCTAGACGTGAGGTCATCCGTCACCACGGCAAGATATGGTTCTATATCAATCACAAAATGGTGCAGATTGATGGTGATCAATCCAAAGCACGCTTCCCCGCTTTGTTGCCCGCGCAACTGTCAGCCTTGAGCGATAGTTATGTCATTAAAGACTCAGGAAATGATCGTGTTGCAGGTGTCCCTGCTCAAGTGATTACTTTGCAGCCTAAAGACGGTTTGCGCTATACACGCAAAATTTGGGCTCATGCCGAAACAGGCTTATTGGTGAAGGCGGTGGTTTTGAACGAAAAAAACCAAGTGGTTGAACAATATGCTTTTACTGACCTAAAATTAGGTGATCAAGTAGATCGCGCTTGGGTTGCACCCAGTACGGCGGCAGGTTTGACGGGGGCAAGTCAAGCATTGTCCGACCCCATCAAACGTGCCGCGCAAACTCATAGTGGTTGGGGGGTGGATGCCTTACCTTCGGGCTTTAAAAAAACCATGGAGGTACAGCGACTCATGCCTGAAAAACATACCCCTGCTGTACAGTTGGTGTATTCCGATGGGTTAAGTGCTATTTCAGTTTTCATTGAGGCTAGTGATGCAGACAAGGATGATGCCTCTAGTTTGACAAATCGTGGTGCGCTGAATCTTTATCGCAAAGTAGTCGATAAGCATTTGTTGACGGTTGTTGGTGAAGTTCCTGAGCGTACGGTGATGCAAATATTGGATTCAGTGCGTTTCCACGGAAAAAAATGACACTCGAAACTCGCGTTACTGTGGTGCGCTTAGAAAATCAATGTGCTTGGGTTGAATCAACGCAAGGAAATGGTTGTGCGCAATGTCACGGCAAAGGCTGTGGTTCGGGCAAACTGAACCAGTTGTTCTGTAGCAAACCTCGACAATTTCAGGTAGATAACCCAATCGCTGCTGTGGTGGGTGATGATGTTATCGTGTGCGTTGCAGAGGGGGCTGTGCTGCGCGGGATTGGTTGGATGTATCTAATGCCGTTAATGCTACTGATTGTTGGGGCGATAGGGGGTAATTTCTTGGCAAACACCCTAGCTTCTCAGGATGTCTATAGTGCCGTTGGCGCGTTGCTGGGCTTGATAATGGGCTACGCTATCACCAAATACGTGTCGTCCCATCACAATCGCTTACAAAATCGTCCTTACATCACTAGGATAGTTTGTTAGATTTAGAAACTCTGTTGTATCCAATCATTTATTTCTGTTCTGATGAGGAGTGACATATGCTGAAAAAACTGTCGTTTCTATGTGTGGCATGGTTTGTATTTGCTCTTTCCTTGAATGTGTCGGCTAAAGAGTTACCTGATTTTGCCGAATTGGTGGAAAAGCAGGGCGCGGCTGTGGTGAACATTAGTACCACGCAAATTATTCACAATACTCAAGGATTGCCGAATATGCAGGAGGGCGATCCGTTCTACGAGTTTTTCCGTCGTTTTGCACCACAAATGCCCCGTGAGCAAGAGTCGCAATCGTTAGGGTCAGGGTTTATTGTCAGTGCGGATGGTTACATTATGACCAATGCACACGTGGTGGATCATGCCGATAAAGTCACGGTGCGGCTTACCGACAAACGTGAGTTCAGTGCCAAAGTGATTGGTGCGGACAAACGCACCGATGTGGCACTGCTTAAAATTGAAGCAACTGCTTTGCCCAAAGTAACGTTAGGCGACCCCAATAAACTGCGAGTCGGTGAATGGGTGGTGGCGATTGGTTCCCCGTTTGGTTTTGATAGTAGTGTCACGGCAGGTATTGTGAGTGCCAAAGGGCGTAATCTTCCCCAAGACAATTTTGTCCCATTTATTCAAACTGATGTCGCGATTAACCCTGGTAATTCGGGGGGGCCACTGTTCAATATGAATGGGGAAGTGGTCGGGATCAACTCGCAAATCTATACTCGTTCGGGAGGTTCAATGGGCTTGTCGTTTTCGATTCCCATTGATGTTGCGACCCAAGTGACTGAGCAGTTGCGCAGTAGCGGCAAAGTTACACGTGGTCGTATCGGGGTCACTATCCAAGAATTAACCCGAGAATTGGCGGATTCATTTGGCTTGAGTCAACCTAATGGTGCTCTCATCAGTAGCGTGGAAAAAGGGGGGGCAGCCGATAGGGCGGGAGTGGAAGTCAGTGACGTGATTCTCAAGTTCAATGGCAAACCCGTGACGAGTTCGGCTGATTTACCGCGACTGGTCGCGGCAACCCAACCTGCTAGCAAAGTGCCGATGACTGTGTGGCGCAAGGGGAAGGCTAAAGAAATTATGGTGGTTGTCGCTGCGATGCCTGAAGAAGCGAGTCTGGCGCAAACCAGCAAAAAACTGGCAGACAGCGTGGCTGACATGATTACGCGCTTGGGTATTGCGGTGAGCGATTTAAGCCGCGAGCAATTACAAGAATTACAGGTCAACGGTGGTTTGTTGGTGGAAGAAGTGAAGGGCTATCGTGCGCGTTCGGCAGGTTTGCAACGCGGTGATGTGTTGCTGGCAGTAGGTAATATCCAAATACGATCTTTGGCGCAATTCAATGAGCTACTCAAGCAAGTGCCTAAAGGCCACAATGTTGCATTGTTGGTTAGGCGTGGCGACAATGCCTCTTATGTCGCTATAAAACTCGACGAAAAGTAAGCTCTGTTCTACGTGTCCCGCTCAAATCGGCTAGAATTCGCGCTTTGCGAAATCCTGCCGACTTCGGCGGGATTATTTTTGTGCAATGGATGCTATGCAACATATTCGAAATTTTTCAATCATCGCTCATATAGATCACGGTAAATCCACCCTGGCTGATCGCATCATTCAGTTGTGCGGAGGATTGTCTGACCGTGAGATGGAAGCGCAAGTGCTCGACTCGATGGATCTTGAGCGTGAGCGTGGTATTACCATTAAAGCGCAGACTGCTGCACTGCTATACAAAGCACGTGATGGGCAAATCTATAACCTCAATCTGATTGATACGCCAGGGCATGTGGACTTTTCCTATGAAGTGTCCCGTTCCTTATCCGCCTGCGAAGGAGCTTTGTTGGTCGTGGATGCTTCGCAAGGCGTTGAAGCGCAAACCGTAGCAAATTGTTATACCGCACTGGATTTGGGTGTGGAAGTTGTGCCCGTGCTGAACAAAATTGATCTGCCGTCGGCCAATCCAGAAAATGCCATGGAGGAGATCGAGGAAGTTATTGGCATTGATGCGCATGATGCGACGCTGTGTTCGGCCAAATCTGGGCTAGGTGTGCAAGATGTTTTGGAAGCCTTAATTGTTAAAGTGCCTGCGCCGCAAGGTGATCCAACCGCGCCCTTGCAAGCATTGATTATCGACTCATGGTTTGATAACTATGTGGGTGTGGTCATGCTGGTGCGGGTGAAAAATGGCACACTCAAACCCAAAGAAAAAATCCTGTTCATGGCTACGGGAGCGCAGCATCTTACTGAGCATATCGGTGTGTTTACACCTAAGTCGCAAGAACGTGAAACGCTGAGCGCAGGACAGGTGGGGTTCATCATTGCGGGTATCAAAGAGCTTAAAGATGCCAAAGTAGGGGATACCATTACCCATCAAGCCAAGCCCACAGCCACACCCCTGCCAGGTTTTAAAGAGGTGCAGCCGCAAGTTTTTGCGGGGCTATTTCCTGTGGAATCGAATCAATATGAAGCGTTACGCGACTCTTTGGAAAAGCTCAAGCTCAATGATGCCGCGTTGCAATATGAACCAGAGGTTTCGCAAGCCTTGGGTTTTGGTTTCCGTTGCGGCTTCCTCGGCTTACTGCATATGGAGATTGTGCAGGAACGCTTAGAGCGTGAGTTTGACATGGACTTGATTACCACCGCGCCCACGGTCATTTATGAGGTTGCTTTGCGCAACGGCACGGTTGTGTTGGTCGACAACCCCTCCAAAATGCCTGACCCTGCCAAGATTGAGGAAATCCGTGAACCTATTGTCACGGTGAATCTGTATATGCCGAATGAGTATGTGGGGGCGGTGATTACCTTGTGTACGCAAAAACGTGGTGTGCAGCTCAACATTAGCTATCACGGCAAGCAAGTGAATCTATTGTATGAAATGCCTATGGCTGAAATCGTGATGGACTTCTTCGACAAGCTTAAGTCGGTATCGCGTGGCTACGCTTCGATGGACTATGAGTTCAAAGAATATCGTGCCGCAGATGTGGTTAAAGTGGACATGCTTATCAACGGTGACCGCGTGGATGCGTTGGCCGTGATTGTGCATCGTGCGAATAGCCAATATCGAGGTCGAGAAGTGGCGGCAAAAATGCGTGAACTGATTCCTCGTCAGATGTATGACGTGGCAATTCAGGCCACTATTGGGGCTAACATCATTGCCCGTGAGAACGTCAAAGCGATGCGCAAAAATGTGTTGGCGAAATGCTACGGCGGGGATATTTCACGTAAGAAAAAACTGCTGGAAAAGCAAAAAGCAGGTAAGAAACGTATGAAGCAAGTGGGCAATGTGGAAATTCCACAAGAAGCATTCTTGGCGATTCTGCGTGTTGACGATTAAGGGTTGAAAATGGATTTTGCGTTAATTTTGTTTGTTTTGCTGGTGCTGACGGGCAGCATCTGGTTGTTGGATCACTTAATGTTGCGAAAAAATCGTGCGAACGGCATCGCCGAGCCGTGGTGGGTGGAGTATGCCAAGAGTTTTTTCCCCGTCATTCTGGTGGTGTTTTTTATTCGCTCATTTTTGGTTGAGCCTTTCAAAATTCCCTCAGGTTCAATGATTCCAACCTTGCAAGTGGGCGACTTTATTTTAGTGAATAAATTTACCTACGGGCTGCGTTTACCCATCATCAATAAAAAAGTGGTGCAACTGAATGATCCGCAGCGCGGCGATGTGATGGTGTTTCATTACCCAGAAGATCCTTCGGTAGATTATATTAAGCGTGTTGTGGCGGTCGGCGGCGACACCGTGGAATATCGTGACAAGCACCTGAGCATCAATGGTGTTGAGCAAATCCAAACGGCTGATGGTGACTACAATTACGTTGAAAGTGGGCTGAATTTTGTGCATACCGAACGACGTAATGAAAACCTCAGCGGCAAAGCTCATGCGCTATTGATTAACCCAGAAATGCCAACCTTGCATCTAGGCTCCGTTGCTGAATTCAACGGACGTGAAAATTGTAGCTATGACGAGGATCGCGTGACCTGCAAAGTGCCGCAAGGGAGCTACTTTATGATGGGGGACAACCGCGATAACAGCCGCGATAGTCGCTACTGGGGTTTTGTGCCTGACAACCAAATCGTCGGTAAAGCATTTTTCGTATGGATGAATTTTTCTGATTTGAAACGTATCGGTGTGACCATCAACTAAGTTTTTAACAAGGAGAATGCAATGAATGTAACAATGCGCAAACAACAGCGTGGTATTACTCTGGGTGGCTTTATCATGGGGGTGTTTGTCTTGGTGCTCTCTAGCATTACCCTGATGAAGCTGGTTCCTGCCTACATGGCAGATGCGACCATCAAAAATACTTTTACGGCCATTGCGAATGACCCAGATATGCAAAATGCCTCGCCTGCGGCAATCCGTCTGTCGTTTAGTAAACGCTCCTCTATCGACAACATTACCGCTATCAAGGCCGAGGATATTGAAATCGACACTGAGGGCGGTAAGCCCGTGTTGAGTGCGAGTTATGCCGTGAAAGTGCCGTTAGCAGCCAATATCAGCTTGTTCATGGACTTCAATCCTCGCAGTGCAGCCAAATAAAAACACTTCCCAACTTTGCCAGCAATTGGGGTATGTGTTCGCACAGCCCCAATTATTACAACGCGCACTGACTCACCGTAGCTATAACAGTGAACATAATGAACGCCTTGAATTTTTGGGTGATAGCGTGTTGGGTTGTAGCATCGCCAAATATCTGTACAGTCACTATCCGCAGTTGAGCGAAGGTGAGTTGTCGCGCCTGCGTTCTAATCTGGTCAAAGAAGAAACATTAGTCGTCTTGGCGCAACAGCTTAACTTGGGGAGCTTGTTGCGACTAGGGGAGGGCGAACGAAAAAGTGGTGGATTTAATCGCCCCTCCATTTTGGCTGATGGTGTTGAAGCTTTGCTCGGCGCGATCTTTTTGGATGGGGGATATGCAGCGGCAGAACAAACGGTGCTGAATTTATTTGTTCCCTATTTGGCGCAAGTGGATGTCAATACCTTGGGCAAAGATGCTAAAACCTTGCTGCAAGAGCATCTGCAAGCCAAGCGTATTGCATTGCCTGTGTATCGCATATTGACTATCCAAGGGGTGGCACATGAGCAACAATTTCAAGTCGAATGCGCGATTCCATCGCTAAAAATTATCACCCATGGCACAGGCACGAGCCGTCGCAACGCCGAACAGCAAGCCGCCTTGGCGGCCTATCAATTACTTAGCTAATTACTTGGAAAACTCTTATGACCCAGCCATCTAACACTGATTCTGTTGCACCTGGCCACCCTGCTGCCATCTTTCGCAGTGGCTTTGTGGCTATTGTGGGTCGTCCCAATGTAGGCAAATCCACTTTGCTGAATCATTTGATTGGGCAAAAAATCAGTATCACTTCACGTAAAGCGCAGACCACGCGTCATCGCATCCACGGCATTTTTACCGACGAGCAATCGCAATTCGTGTTTGTTGATACCCCAGGGTTTCAAACCAAACATATGAACGCTTTGAATCGTGGCATGAACCGTGTGGTCACCAGCAGCTTGCGTGACGTACAAGTGGTGGTGTTCGTGCTGGAAGCCTTGCGTTATGACGAGCGCGACCAAGAAGTGCTTAAATTGCTGCCCGACAATCGTCCTGTGTTGTTAGTTATCAACAAAATTGACGAGGTGGCAGACAAAGGTCAATTGTTCAGCTTTGCCGAACGCATCGCACAAGATTTTAAGTTTGCTGCGATTGTGCCTGTCAGTGCCAAGCTAGGTAATAAATTAGACGAACTGAAAGAGGCGATACGCAGCTATCTACCTGCGGGCGAAATGATTTATGGTGAAGATGACATCACCGACCGCAGCGAGCGGTTTTTGGCTTCGGAAATGCTACGCGAAAAAGTCTTCCGTTTTACGGGTGAAGAACTCCCTTATTCGGTCAGCGTGGTGATCGAACAATTCAAAATAGAAGGCAAGCTGCGGCGTATTAGTGCGGCGATTCTGGTGGATAAAGAAGCGCACAAAGCCATGCTGATTGGTAGTAAAGGCGAAAAACTCAAAGAAATTGCTACCCAAGCGCGCCTTGATATGGAAAAACTTTTCGATGGTAAAGTGTTCCTTGAAGTGTTTGTCAAAGTGCGCAGCGGTTGGGCAGATGATGCACGTACTCTACGCACCTTGGGTTACGAATGACCGCAGCCAGTCGGCACAATCGCCAGCAGAATGAGCTTGCGTATGTCATGCATAGTTATCCCTTCCGCGAAACCAGTTTGATATTGGATGTGTTTAGCCGTACGCATGGGCGACTGGCTGTCGTGGCGCGCGGCGCACGACGGCCTAAATCCAGCTTGCGCGGCGTGTTGATGAATTTTCAGCCGCTGTTGTTGAGTTGGTTTGGCAAGGGCGAGTTACGCACTTTACATAGTGCAGAATGGCAGGGCGGACAGCCGTATTTGCAAGGTACAGCCTTGATGTGTGGTTTTTACCTCAATGAATTGTTGCTCAATTTATTGGCGCGCGATGACCCACATGCACAATTGTTTGACGATTACCGTGCCACCTTGCAACGCTTGGCGCATGAGCAAGATCACGCCACCACCCTGCGCTGTTTCGAAAAACATTTATTGCAACAATTGGGCTACGCTTTAGCCCTAGAAAATGAAGCAGATACGGGTGAGGCAATACAAGCGCAACGCTGCTATCGCTATATCGTTGAGCATGGTGCGGTGCAAGACCACGGTGATGTCGACGTGGGTTTCCCTCTAGCAGGGAAAACTTTGCTGGATATGGCGGCAGACGATTACACTGACCCGCTCACCGCACAGCAAAGCAAACAAATGATGCGTATGCTAATCAATCATCATCTGGGTGGTAAGACGTTGCATACACGAGAACTGATTAAGGATCTGCAAAAATTATGAAACTTGGACTCAATATCGATCACGTGGCCACCTTACGCCAAGCTCGTGGGGCCTGCTATCCCAACGTGGTGCGCGCTGCGCTGATGGCAGAAGCTGCGGGTGTGGATGCCATTACTATTCACTTGCGCGAAGATCGTCGCCACATTCAAGACCAAGATGTCGCCGTGTTGCGTGACATGTTGCAAGTGCGCATGAATTTGGAAAGTGCTGTTACCGTAGAAATGATTAGCCATGCTTTGCGCATCAAGCCCCATGACTTGTGTCTAGTGCCGGAGCGGCGTGAAGAATTAACGACTGAGGGCGGACTCGACGTGGTGCGTTATTTTGATGCTGTGAAAGCAGCTTGTGAGCGTTGCGCAGCCGCTGAAATTCAGGTTTCACTGTTCATTGATCCTGAGCCAAGACAAATAGATGCAGCCAAAGCAGCGGGGGCACCTGTTGTTGAGTTACATACAGGACGCTATGCCGAAACCGATAGCGTACCCAGCCATCAGCAAGAGCTTGAGCGGCTGCGTCATGCCGCCGCACATGCACATGCGCAAGGCTTACAAGTGAACGCAGGGCATGGCTTGCATTACCACAACGTGCAAGACATTGTGGCTATTCCGCAACTGGTTGAACTCAATATCGGCCATGCCATTATTGCCGAGTCTGTGTTCATCGGTTTAGAAGCCGCCGTCAAAAAAATGCAGGCACTGATGCGCAGAGCTTAGAGGCATGATTCATGGTATTGGCACTGATATTGTTGAATATGCGCGCATTGAGCAAATGTTTGTGCGCTATGGTGCGCGTCTTGCAGTGCGCCTGTTGAGCAAGCCAGAGTTATTGGAATTCACCCGCGCCGCGTATCCTGCACGTTTTCTAGCTAAACGCTTTGCCGCCAAAGAAGCCTTCGCCAAGGCCGTGGGGTGCGGCTTGCGTCATCCCGTCAGCTTGGCGCGCATTAGCGTCACCCATGATGGCTTAGGCAAGCCGATATTGACCTTCGATGCCCAATTACAACAGCATCTAACCCAACTGGGTATCTGCGCGTCCCACCTTTCCATCAGCGATGAACGTAGCAACGTCATTGCCTTTGTGGTGCTTGAAACCACCCCCAGCGCGTTGCATATTACTTAGAACTGTAGTCAGAACGAGAACAGCAATGGGGTACTGCGGAAATACTTTCCCAAAGGAATGAATATGACCCTCTTGACCGATGAGCAAGTGCAAAAGGCAGTAGATAAACTCAACCACCGCCCACGTAAAGTGCTTGGATATAAAACCCCTCACGAGGTATTCTTCGGCTTGGAATTACGTTACACCAACTAACCTTAGGCGTTGCACTTCAATCTTGAATCTGTGACTGGATTTCCGCTTGCGCAAGATAGTCGGCGACTTGCCAGCTTACTGGCTGAGTCGCATGGTTAGGCGGTTCATCAATGACAAAACCGAATAAATCAGCGTCTACTTTGCTAGAGCCTAACGTATTTATCGTTTATAGAGAGTCTTGAAATATGGAAAAAAGCACAGCCTACATTTTGCAAGTTCGCCCGCAAATTCCACCTCGTTTAGCGCGTCTCGAAGAACTGGCAAATAATCTTTGGTATAGCTGGGATAGGCCGACGCGTGCGCTGTTTGCACGGCTACATCCAGGACTATGGAAAGCCACAGGACACAGCCCGAAAGCCTTTCTCAAACGTATCGACGAGCAACGTTTGTTGGATGCCGCCGAAGACCAAGTGTTTATTGGTAATTTTAATCGCGTGTTGGCGGCTTACGATACTTATCACGACCATCGCTTGCCCGCGAGTGGCGCGGATTGGTTGCGTAAAGAAGATTTGGTGGCTTACTTTTGTGCGGAGTTTGGCTTTCACGAAAGTTTTCCGATTTATTCGGGCGGTTTAGGTATTTTGGCGGGCGACCACTGTAAGGCGGCAAGTGATTTACGTTTGCCTTTCATCGGCGTGGGGTTGATGTATCGGCAGGGCTATTTCCACCAAACCATTGATGGCGAGGGCAATCAAATCGCCAGCAATAACGATTCTTGCTTTGAAGATTTGCCGATTTCCCCCGCTTTGGCAGCGGATGGCAGTGAGGTCTATACCCTTGTCGAGATGCTTGGACGCACGGTAAATATCAAGGTTTGGCAGGCACGTATTGGCCATATCACCTTGTATCTACTGGATACCGATTTAGAGAGCAATACCGACCACGACCGTGACATTACGCACCGTTTGTATGGCGGCGATAAGGTGATGCGTATCGAGCAAGAGATTGTGTTGGGTATCGGAGGAGTGCGCGCCTTGCAGCAATTGGGCTTGCATCCTACGGTGTGGCATATCAATGAAGGTCATGCGGCATTTATGGTGTTGGAACGCATCCGCCAAAAAATTGTTGTGCAGGGGTTGGATTTTTCCAGTGCGCTGGAGTGCGTGGCAGCGAACAGTATTTTTACGACGCATACGCCTGTTCCCGCAGGACATGACCACTTTAACGAAGGCATGGTGCAAGCCTATTTTGAACATTATTACCCTGAACTCAAGTTAGGGCGCGATGAGTTTTTGGCATTGGGTCGAACTCAAGAGAGTCCCGAATTCAATATGACCGCGCTAGCAATACGAGGAACACGGTTTAACAATGGTGTGTCGCGTATTCATGGTGGGGTGTCGGCGGAGATTTGCGGCGATATGTGGCCAGAGATTGAAGCCAGTGAAAATCCCATGACATACATTACCAATGGAGTTCATGCGCCGACATTTCTTGCCACCGAGTGGATCGAAGTGTTGGAACGGCATCTTGGCTCGGAATGGAGTGCGCGCATGAACGACGTGGATTTTTGGCAGAAGGTGGATGATATTCCTGACCACTTATTTTGGAGTGTGCGCCAATCGCTGAAAGCCAAAATGTTGAACATGGTGCGCGAACGTATTAGTGCGCAGCATTTTCGCAATCATGGCTCTGAAGCACATCTGGATCGCTTGCTGAAGTACGTCAATCCTGAAAATCCCAATGTCTTGACGATAGGTTTTGCACGTCGTTTTGCCACTTACAAACGCGCCACTATGCTATTCAACGATTTGAATTGGCTGCGTGAGATTTTGCATAATCCAGAACGTCCCGTGGTGTTCATTTTTGCGGGTAAAGCACACCCCGCCGATGTGCCTGGGCAAGATTTGATTCGGCGCATCATGCAGATTTCCAAGATGCCAGAATTTGAAGGGAAAATTTTGTTGGTAGAAGGCTACGATTTAGGTCTATCGCGCAAACTAGTGGCGGGCGTGGATGTATGGCTGAACAATCCGCTCTATCCATTGGAAGCAAGCGGTACATCGGGGATGAAAGCGGGCATCAATGGTGTAATCAATCTTTCGGTATTGGATGGTTGGTGGGGCGAAAGCTATGACGGCGAAAATGGTTGGGCAATCAAGCCCGTTTCAGAATCATTAAGCGAAGAAATACGCACTCAAGAAGAAACCCGTACCCTGTATGAGTTGTTGCAAGATCAGGTTGTGCCGTTGTACTACGAACACAGCAAAATGGGGCTGTCGCCGAATTGGGTGAAGATGTCGAAACGCTCGATGGCGACTATCATGCCGCGCTTTAATTCCAAACGTATGGTGGGCGAATATCTGGCGAAATGTTATCTGCCCGCTAGCCAGCAATATCGTTTGTATCGTGATGCCGACTATAAAAATGCACAAGCCGTAGCGGCTTGGAAGTCTAGGGTGCGGACGGCTTGGCATGGTGTGGCAATGCGTCGTTTGGATGTGGCGCAACGCGAGATTGCTTATGGCACAAGCTTGCGTTTTGCCGTGGCGATTAAACTCAATGCCTTACAGCCCGCTGATCTGGTGGTGGAGTTGCTGCTGGGACTCTCCACTAAGCGCAGTACGTTGCTACATTCGCGGCACTACGCCTTCACTGCCACGGGCGAATTTACTGAGGCTGGGGAACATATTTTTGCCTTGGATGTTCAACCTGAGCAATGCGGCAAGTTAGAGTATCGCTTCCGTGCCTATCCCTACCACGAGATGCTCACGCACCCGTTTGAAATGGGCATGATGCGCTGGATTTAATTAAACTTTGACAAAACATTTGTCCACGTACCAACAAAAATAAATCAGCGTTTTCTTAGGCTGTAGGAGCTAGATTTATCGAGCGATGAATGTCAAAATTTGCTCGATACTCGGGCGTGCTGCTAACGGATTATTTGGCTTAAACCACCCACTGTATTTTTTGAAAATTAAGGAGTTGTGATGCCTGCCTTGAAAGTGCTTTTTGTGACTTCGGAAATTGCCCCATTGATTAAGACGGGCGGCTTGGCCGATGTGAGTGGTGCATTGCCGCCTGCATTGCGCCATATTGGAGTGGATGTACGGGTATTGGTACCGGGCTACCCTAAAGTGATGCAACAAATTGGCCCGCATGAGGTGGTGGCAACTTTCTCAAGTTTGCCAGGATTTCCTGCCGCCAAACTGATTTTTAGCATCATGCCTACAGGTGTGCCGCTCTTGGTGCTGGATTGCCCAAGTTTGTATCAGCGTAAAGGTGGTCCTTATCAAGATACACATGGACATGACTGGGGCGACAATCCACAACGTTTTGGTTTGCTTTCTAAAGTAGCGGCTATCTTAGGCAGTGCCGAATCTCCCTTGAGCTGGAAGCCTAATTTGGTGCATGGCAACGATTGGCAAACGGGCTTGATTGGTGCGTATCTCAGCGTGGCGGAATGGGCTGTGCCGAATGTTATTACCATCCATAATTTAGCCTTCCAAGGGAATTTTGCGCCAGAGACCGCAGGCCATCTGCATCTGCCCCCCTCAAGTTATGGCATCAATGGTGTCGAGCTGTACGGCAATATGTCGTTCCTGAAAGCGGGCTTGTATTACGCCTACCATATCACCACCGTGAGCCCAAATTATGCCCAAGAGATACAAGGTGCGGAATTGGGTTTTGGTCTACAAGGTTTGCTCAGTTCGCGGCGCAGTGATCTGACGGGGATATTGAACGGCATTGATATTGAAGAATGGAATCCTGAAACAGATGCGCATTTGTCCAGCAAATTCAGTAGCTCGCGCATGGCAGGGAAAGCCGTGAATAAAGCGGCTCTGCAAACCCGTATGGGTCTGGAGCTGGATGCCGACGTTCCTTTGTTGGGAGTGGTGAGTCGTTTTACCCACCAAAAAGGGCTGGATTTGTTGTTAGAGATTGCCCCACGTTTACTGGACATGCCTGTGCAGTTGGTGATGTTAGGTAGTGGTGACCCGCATATGCAGCAGATGGCGCGTGAGTTGGCAAACCGTTTCCCAGGTAAGGTGGCTGTATTGATTGGCTTTGATGAAGGTTTGTCACACCAAATCGAAGCCGGGGCAGATATTTTTATCATGCCTTCACGTTTCGAGCCATGCGGCCTCAATCAGTTTTATAGCCAGCGTTACGGCACACCACCCGTGGTACATGCCACAGGCGGATTGGCGGATTCCGTGGTGGATTGCAACGAGGGTACGCTGAAAAATGGTACGGCGAGCGGTTTTGTATTTGAGGGGATGACAGCGGCGAATCTATACGCCACTATCGAGCGCGCGGTGGCTACCTATCGTGATCCCAAGAAGTGGAAGCAGTTGCGTAAAAATTGTATGAGTAAAGACTTTAGCTGGGAAACCAGTGCCAAGGCTTATTTGGATGTATATCGCAAAGTATTAGGACGCTAATACTCAGGTAAATGGGCTGTATCGTTCACGCGCAGGCGGGAACGATACAGCCCGTTAATTTTGATTAAATCGACGGTAGTGTTGGATCAGTCCTTGTGTTGAACCATCATGTGGCAGCGTGACTGCGCTATCCAGTAATTCCGGCAAGATTTTTCCCGCTAATTGTTTGCCTAATTCCACCCCCCATTGGTCGAAGGGGTTGATATTCCATACCACGCTTTGCACAAACACTTTGTGTTCATACAAGGCAATCAACATGCCTAAAGTACGCGCATCGAGGCAATCAAACAACAGCGTGTTGGTGGGTTTGTTGCCTGGAAAAACCTTGTGTGGAAGCAGGGCTTCTAAAACATCTCCTCGTAAACCTTGGGCAAGCAATTCAGTGCGAGCCTCTTCGTGGGTCTTGCCGCGCATCAACGCTTCTGTTTGCGCAAAACAATTTGCCAGCAATATGGCATGGTGCTCACCTAATGGATTTTGGCTGGCGAGGGGGGCTAAAAAATCGGCGGGTATCATGCGCGTGCCTTGATGGATAAGTTGGTAGAAGGCATGTTGGCCATTCGTTCCTGCTTCTCCCCAAACCACCATCCCCGTGTCGTAATCGACTGGGTTGCCGTTGCGGTCTACGCCCTTACCATTACTTTCCATGTCTAGTTGTTGCAAATAAGCGGCAAAGCGATGTAGGTATTGATCGTAAGGCAACACCGCATTTGAACCTGCACCGAAGAAATTGCCGTACCAAATGCCTAACATACCCATCAACACGGGGATATTGCTTTCCAACGGGGCGTTACGGAAGTGTTCATCTATGCAGTACGCACCATCCAGTAACTCTTCAAACTTGTCCATGCCCAGATAGATGGCGATGGGCAAACCTATCGCTGACCACAAGGAGTAACGCCCCCCTACCCAGTCCCAGAATTCAAATACATGAGCTGCATTGATGCCGAATTTTGCGGTGCCTTCCAGATTGGTGGAAACTGCTGCAAAGTGTTGGGCTACTGCGGATTCATCGCCCAGTTCGCCGACCAGCCAAGCACGTGCCGTGCGCGCGTTGGTGAGCGTTTCTTGAGTGGTAAATGTTTTTGAGCTGACGATGAATAGGGTGCTTTCAGCGTCGAGTTTTTTGAGTGTTTCAGTGAGGTGCGTGGCATCTACGTTGGAAACAAAATGGGCGCGTAAGTCTTGTCTGGCATAGGGTTTGAGTGCTTCACATACCATCAAAGGACCGAGGTCTGAACCGCCGATACCGATGTTGACGATGTCGGTGATGCGCTTGCCTGTGTGTCCAAGATGTGTGCCTTGGCGCACTGCGTCGGAGAATATGCGCATCAAACTCAAGACACGTTGCACATCAGGCATTACGTTTTTGCCATCCACCAACACGGCTCGCGCCGAACGATTCCGTAACGCAGTGTGCAATGCCGCGCGGTTTTCGGTGGAGTTGATCTTGCTTCCCGAAAACATTTGTTCAATGGCGTTGGACACACCCGCTTGTGTAGCGAGATTCAGTAAAAGTTGGCGTGTTTCTGTGTTGATGCGATTTTTGGAATAGTCAAAAAGTAAGCCTGGGAGGAGTACGCTGAAATTTTCAAAGCGCGTGGCATCTTGCTCGAACAGTTGACGCATCGACACCGACGCGATGTTTTGATAGTGGTTTTGCAGTGCTTGCCATGCAGTGGATTGGGTAAGTTTTGACATGTGATTAACTCAAATCAACTCATACAGAATTGCGTTTTTTCGAAATAGCGCACACTCCCAAGTGAGTGAATGTGCGCGTTGCGTCTTTCGGCTGCTTACACCTCTGGGACAAAGATTACGCCAGCCAAGGGCGGCAAGACGATTTCAGCCGAGTAGGGCAACCCCATCCACGGCACGGGTTCAGCCTGAATCGCCCCCGCATTGCTGACATTGCTACCCGCGTAATACTCTGAATCTGAATTGAAGACTAAGCGATAACGGGCTTGTTGTGGCAGGCCAATACGATAATGCAAGCGTGGTACTGGCGTTAAGTTCAGGGCAACCACGGCACTCGCGCCATTGCGTGCGCGACGTTGGTAGGACAGCACAGATTTCTCTGCATCGTTGCAATCAATCCAAGAAAAGCCAGCCGAGTCAAAGTCTAAATCGTGCAGCGCGGGCAGCTCTTTATACAGGCGATTCAAATCAGCCGTCATATTTTGCATACCACGGTGGAATTCCTCACCCAACTGCCACCATTCCAGCTCCCATTTAGCTTGCCACTCACGCCCTTGCGCAATTTCATTGCCCATAAAGTTGAGTTTTTTGCCAGGGCTGGTCATTTGATATGTGAACAATAAACGTAAATTGGCAAATTTTTGCCATGCGTCGCCTGGCATTTTCGAGAGTAATGAGCCTTTGCCGTGCACTACTTCGTCATGCGAGAACGGCATCACGAAGTTTTCGCTATACGCGTAAATTTGCCCGAAGGTCAGTTGATTGTGATGATAGCGGCGATGCACGGGTTCATGATGGAAGTAATTTAAGGTGTCGTTCATCCACCCCATGTTCCACTTAATCGAGAAGCCCAAACCGCCCAAATACACAGGACGTGACACGCCAGGCCACGCAGTAGATTCTTCGGCAAAAGTGAGTGCACCCGCAAATTCCTCATGCACCATGATGTTCATTTCGCGTAAGAAAGCCACGGCTTCTAGATTTTCACGACCACCATATTTATTGGGTATCCATTCCCCCGCTTTACGCGAATAATCCAAGTACAGCATGGAGGCTACCGCATCGACACGCAAACCATCAAAGTGGAATTCCGACAACCAGTAATGTGCGCTGGACATGAGAAAGGATTTAACTTCGTTGCGACCGAAATTGAAAATGTGCGTACCCCAATCTTGGTGAAAGCCTAGACGTGGGTCTTCGTGTTCATACAGTGCTGTCCCATCGAAGCGCGCTAACGCCCAACTGTCTTGTGGGAAGTGTGCTGGTACCCAATCGAGAATCACGCCTATGCCTGCTTGGTGGCAGGTGTCGATGAGTTCGCGTAGTTCGTCAGGAGAGCCGAAACGGCTGCTGGCAGCAAAATAACCTGTGCATTGATAACCCCATGAATCATCGAAAGGGTGTTCGGAAAGAGGCATCATTTCGATATGGGTGTAGCCCATACTTTTGACGTAAGGGACTAGATCTGCGGCCAGCTCACGATAGGTATAAAAACGTCCGTCGGGATGGCGTTTCCAAGAGCCTGCATGCATCTCATAGATGTTGATTGCACCATGCAGCCAGTCCCATTGACCGCGTTGCTTCAACCACTCACCATCTTGCCATGAATGGTCGTTTTTGGTGTTGGCTAATGAGGCAGTACCTGGGCGCAGCTCATAACCTTGTGCGTAAGGATCGGTTTTGATCAGCAAATTGCCTGTGTTGCGATTGCGTATTTCATAACGGTACAAGGCGTGTTGGGCAATTTCTGGGATAAACAACTCCCATACGCCGCTTCCTCCATGTGAACGCATGGGATGCAAGCGACCGTCCCATTGATTGAATTCACCAATCACGCTGACGCGTTCGGCATTGGGTGCCCATACGGCAAAGCGTACACCTTTGACTCCATCAATAGTTACGTCATGCGATCCCAGCATGCGGTAGCCTTGACGCAAGCGACCTTCGTTAAAAAGGTATAGGTCTTGTGGTGAAATATGCGCTGGAAATTGATAGGGATCGTAGATGTCGCGTGTGCTGTTGCCTTGGCTAACTTGAATTTTATAGGGGCGGGCGGGTTCTGTTTTGCCGCGCCACTCAAAAACACCAGAAGGGTGGGTGCGTTCAAATAATTGCGTTTCAGTGTTGTTAAGGAGAGCGACTTGGGTGGCATAAGGTTTGTAAACTCGGATCACCCACTCTGCGTTTTCTTGGTGTAGGCCGAGTAAGCCAAAAGGGTCATAAAGACGGGACTGCAACAGCGATTCCATTAACGTATTCACCTGATCTCCTCTTTGTTCTTGTCTAGTGCGTCAATTGTAAACGATAATAAACGCGCTAATTTAAGTTAAATCGAAAAGGGAGACGAGAATGAATGCTGAATTGGGTTATTTACAAAAAAAATACCATGTTGCATCAGGAGACCCAGCACCACGCTTTGTTAGTCGCATCACCAAAAACACTTATGCAATGGTACTGGCAGGCGGGCGTGGTAGCCGTTTGCATCAACTGACCGACTGGCGTGCTAAACCCGCTGTACCGTTCGGCGGCAAGTTCCGTATTATTGATTTCGTGCTCTCCAATTGCGTCAATTCTGGTATTCGCCGTATCGGCGTGGCGACACAATACAAATCGCATAGTTTGATTCAACACATTCAGCGCGGCTGGTCTTTCCTAAATGGTCAATTTGGTGAGTATGTAGACTTGTTGCCAGCACAACAGCGCATTAGCGAAGACCAATGGTATATGGGCACGGCGGATGCGGTATTCCAAAATTTGGACATTATTCGTGAGTCAAAATGTGATTTTGTACTGGTGCTAGCAGGCGATCACATTTACAAGATGGATTACGGCAAATTGTTGGCTTTCCATGTAGAAAGCAAAGCGGATATGACGGTAGCGTGCTTGGAAGTGCCTATCTCCGAAGCGTATGCGTTTGGTGTGATGGGGGTGGACAAAGATTCGCGCGTGGTGGAATTTGTTGAGAAGCCTGCCAATCCTCCTTCGATTCCCGGAAATCCAGAAAAATCACTGGCCAGCATGGGTATCTATGTGTTCAACAGTCAATTCCTGTATGAGCAGTTGATCCGCGATGCGGATGATCCTAAATCTAGCCATGATTTTGGTAAGGATTTGATTCCGCACATGGTCGAAAAATATCGTGTATTTGCACAAAGTTTTGAGCAAAGCTGTGTTGGTATGGGCGATGACAACACGCCTTACTGGCGTGATGTGGGAACGATAGATTCTTATTGGGAAGCGAGTATGGAACTCACTAAAGTGATTCCAGATTTGAATATGTATGACCAAGAGTGGCCGATTTGGACGCATCAAGAGCAGTTGCCTCCCGCTAAGTTTGTGTTCGATGAACCTGAACGCCGTGGTATTGCAGTGGACTCGCTGGTGTCGGGGGGCTGCATCGTGAGTGGCTCTACGGTGAAGCATTCATTGCTGTTCTCTGATGTGCGTGTAAATAGTTATTCGACGATTGAAGATTCGGTATTGCTACCCAATGTGGACGTGGGGCGTTATGTCACCTTGAAGAAGGTCATTATTGATAAAAACTGCAAGATACCTGAGGGGATGAGCATTGGGGTCAACCCTGAAGAAGACCGCAAGCGTTTCCATGTTAGCTCTAATGGGGTAACACTCGTTACACCTGAAATGTTGGGGCAAACCGTCCACAGTATCCGTTAATTTATCCTTAATCCTAGCCCCGCCATGCTTGGCGGGGTTATCTTTATGTACACCATGAAAAAAACTGTAGACCTTGTTTTTCTATGGCATATGCACCAGCCAGATTACCGTGATTATTCCACGGGAGATTTTGTATTGCCGTGGACCTATCTGCATGCCATCAAGGATTACACCGATATGGCCTATCACTTGGAGCAACACCCCAAGATGAAAGCAATGCTGAACTTCGTGCCAATTCTGGTGGATCAGCTCGAAGACTACGTGGATCAATTTGCCACGGGGAAATTACGTGATCCTTTGTTGCGCTTGTTGGCGCATAGCGAATCCGAGAAGCTGACCTTGGCACAGCGTGAATTAGTGTTGGATGCGTGCTTTCGCTGTAATCACGAAAAAATGGTTACGCCATTCCCTGCATACCAACGATTGATGGATTTGCATAGTCAGTTGCATGCAGGAGGCGCGTCCACATTGGCCTATTTGTCAGATCAATATATGGCTGATTTGCTCACTTGGTATCACCTTGCGTGGTGTGGTGAAAGTGTGCGTCGCCAACATCCATTAGTGATACGTTTGATCCAAAAAGCGCATGGGTTTACCTATCAAGATCGCAAGCAATTGCTCGATTTGATCGGTGAATTGGTGAGCAACATTATTCCGCGTTACCGCAAATTGGCGAAGTCGGGGCAAATCGAAATTTCGTCCACGCCGCACTATCATCCATTAGCACCGTTGCTGATTGATTTTTCCAGTGCTTTAGAGGCGATGCCAGATGCCCCTATGCCTGAAGCACCGATCTACCCAGGGGGACGCGAGCGTGTTGCACAGCACATTCGCAAAGCCAAGCAAAGTCATGCCGCACGATTCGGTTCTGCACCGAAAGGAATGTGGCCTGCCGAAGGTTCGATTTCCAATGAAACGTTGGAGGTTATGGCCGAAGAAGGGTGTGTGTGGGCGGCAAGCGGACAAACGGTATTGGTCAATAGTTTGCGCAAAAATAATTTATCTACCCAAAACAAGAATGAGTATCTCTATCGCCCTTATCAACTCACAGGGACGGCTAGCAAGGTAAGTTGTTTCTTCCGCGATGACAACCTCTCAGACTTGATTGGATTTGAATATGCGCGTTGGGATGGTAAAGATGCGGCACATCATTTAGTGGCGCGAATCGAAGAAATTGCCAAGCAAGCTCCCGATGGTGAAATCCCTGTGGTGAGCGTGATTTTAGATGGTGAGAATGCTTGGGAGTATTACCCTTATAACGGATTTTATTTCCTAGATGAGCTGTATCGCAGCTTGGAAAATCATAATAAGGTACATACCAATACCTTTAGTGATTATCTAAAGCTGAGTCCGATTCGCACCGACAGTGCAACCCCGAAAACCTTGCCTAGTATGGTGGCAGGAAGCTGGGTATACGGGAATTTTTCGACTTGGATAGGGAGTCGCGATAAAAATCGCGCTTGGGATTTGTTATGCGCAGCCAAAACAAGCTATGACCAAGTGCTGGCAAGTGGTGTTCTGACGCAAGCCGAGGTGGCGGCGGCAGAACAGCAGCTATGTTCATGCGAAAGTTCAGATTGGTGCTGGTGGTTTGGTGACTACAATCCTGCGCTGTCAGTCGCTAGTTTTGATCGTTTATATCGGCATAACCTCAGGGAGTTATATCGTCTGATTAAACTTCCAGCGCCGCATAGCTTGTCAGAACCCGTGAGTCTGGGCAGTGTCAATACGGATGTGACTGGGGCGATGCGTCGGGCGAATGAATAACGCAAAGCCGCATTGCGCGACATAATGACGTGCTGGAACGCTTGAATTCGCCATGAGAACAGTTCGCCTCGTTATTCCTGATTTATTCCTTCCCCAAGATGTCGCGGCTGAAGTGTTTCGTGATTTATCTTTGCCTGCGCTAGAGAAAATTTTGGCGCGCGCTGTTTGGCAAACGCCATCCACTGCCGACACTGAGTTACCGTTAGAAAATTTATTGTGTGGCTTGTTCGGTTGGACAGGGCAGGGCGATGCCCCCGTGGCCAGTATTGGCGCGGCATTTCACGCACTGCCTGCTTGTAGCGAACAAGGGGGGTGGTTGCGTGCTGACCCTGCTTTTTTACGTTTGCAACGCGAACAAATGTTGTTGTTGCCTTATCCCTCAATTTCGGCGCATGAGGCGCAGCAATTTTGCGCTGCGCTGAATGAATATTTTGTGGGGCAAGGCTTGCAGTTTTTTGCCCCGCATCCGCAGCAGTGGTATGTGCGTTTGGAGCATCAGCCCGCGCTGCATACTGTGCCGCTTTCACAGGTGGCGGGGCGCAACGTGCATGATCTGCTTCCGCAAGGGGGCGATGCTTTGCGCTGGCATCAATTGTTCAATGAAATTCAGATGCTACTGTTCGCACATCCGCTGAATGAGCAACGCGAAACGCAAGGCGAGTGGCCGATCAATAGCGTGTGGTTATGGGGCGGGGGAAAGTACCATAGGACTGTCGGGGAGCATTTTAGTGCGGTCAGTTCCAATGACAGCTTGGTGGAAATGCTGTGTCACGGCATAGCCTGCCCCTTTAGTCCGTGGCCTGCGCAATGGCAACCCACGATAAGCAGTGGTGAACAATTGCTGGTATGGACAGCGTTACGTTTAGCTTTGCAGCAAGGGGACATTGCGGCTTGGCGAGAGGCTTTGCAAACATTTGAAGCTCGCTATGCACAGCCGCTATGGACAGCATTACGCCGTGGCGAAATTGCCCAACTTACGGTGCAAATACTGAGTGGCGAACAGATGCGTCAAATGCACTTAACGCGATCTGGCACTTGGGCATTGTGGCGACGTGGCAAGCCGTTGGCTGATTATGCAATCGGGTAGAACCTAAGTACTTTTGAGGCGTGGAGCATATATGGAATTCTGGCAAGCAGTGATGCAACATTTTTGGCACGAAGAATCTCTTCCCGTGTTGGTGTTGGCTCTGTGTCTGGCTTTCCTGTTATTCAATTTCCTGAAAGAAGATCGTAAAAGTGTGCTGAACACATTGACGTTTTTCATCACTTGCTTGTGTCTGGCTTTCCTCAGTGGTTTGCTCTACGCCATGCAGTTCACTCAAGGAGCTGACGTGTTCCGCGAGGTGGCGGTGATAGGTATGGGCATCGCGGTGATACGTCTGTGGGGCTTGCTGACCTTCCGTATTGTGTTGCCCAAGTTACGTATCTCACCGCCGCGTATTGCTGAAGATATTTTTGTCATCATTGCTTACCTCGCGTGGGGCTTGGTACGTTTGCGTTATGCGGGCTTGGACTTGGGTAGCATCGTTGCTACCTCGGCGATGATTACCGCAGTGGTGGCGTTTGCCATGCAAGACACACTGGGCAATATCTTGGGCGGGCTCGCCTTGCAACTGGACAACTCTATTGAAATCGGTGACTGGATCAAGGTGGACGATATTTCTGGACGCGTGGTAGATATTCGTTGGCGTTCTACCTTGGTGGAAACTCGCAATTGGGAGACGGTGGTGTTTCCTAACAGTCAGCTCATGAAAAACAAGTTTTTGGTATTGGGGCGGCGCACTGATCAACCTGTGCAATGGCGGCGTTGGGTGTGGTTCAACGTGAGTTTAACGACCACGCCAACCAAAGTAGTGAGTGCGATAGAGAACGCAATTTTGCAGGCTGAAATCAATAACGTCGCTAAAACTCCCGTGCCGAGCTGTGTCTTGATGGAAATGGATAAGGGCTGCGCACGTTATGCCTTGCGTTATTGGCTTACCGATTTGGCCGCAGACGATCCGACCGATGCGGCGGTGCGTTGGCATGTTTATACCGCGTTGGAACGCGCCAATATCAAGCTGACCGTGGAAGAACAAAATGTCCACTTCATCAAAGAGAATGAGAAATATGAGGAGGCAGTGCAGCAACGCGAATTACTGCGTCGGATTAAAACGCTCAAACGTGTTGAGCTGTTTGCTCAAATGACGGATGA